>DASQHW010000224.1:0-2782 GCA_035631895.1 Acidimicrobiia bacterium
GGAGACCGGCGTGCGGTGTGCGCTCGGCGGCGAGCTTCCGTCACATCAGTACGTCGACCGCAACGGCCGCGACAAGGTCGTCCGGTACTGGGAGATGACGCCCGTGGAAGCGCGGGCACGCGAACCCGACGACGAGGTCGACGAAGTGCGTTGGGTGCGCGCTGGTGACGCGTCGACCCTGCTCACCTACGATGCCGACCGGCGATTGTTGGCCGGCGTCATGCGGGAAAGGCGTGGAGACCCTCGATGACGATCTACCTCGTGCGCCATGCGAAGGCGGGCGAGCGAAGCGCGTGGAGCGATGCGGACGAGCTCCGTCCGTTGTCGGGCCGCGGCCATGTGCAAGCGCGCGGACTGCTCGGCGTACTCGCCGACGCGCGCTTCGAGCGCGTGCTGTCGAGCCCATATGTGCGCTGTATGGAGACCGTCGTCCCGATTGGTTCTGCGCGGCGGATGGCGATCGAGCCGGCCGACGCGCTCGCCGAGGGGGCGTCGCTCGACGAGGCACTCGCGCTCGTCCGGAAGCACGCCTCCACCAGCACGGTGATGTGCACGCATGGTGACGTGATGCCGATGCTGCTCGACTACTACGCCGCACGCGGCGTCGACATGGGCCCGGCACCGCAATGGCCCAAGGGCTGTACGTGGGTGCTCGAAACGGACGCGACGAACGAGATACGCGCCGCGCGCTACATTCCGCCCCCGCCCGACTGATTCTCGGAAGCTTCGCGGACGACCCCGGCCCGGGCGGCAGCGGCCCCGAGTCTCGTCCGGGACCGGGAGCGTCACGCATGCGCAGGGTACGCGCGCCGTATTTCGTAGAACGGTCCGGCGGGTAGCGGCGAGGTAACAAACACAAACCAATCGACCAAGGAGCAACATGACGCTCGCGATCGGCGACCAGGCGCCCGACTTCACACGCAAGGATCAAGACGGGAACGACGTCACACTGTCGTCGTTCCGTGGGAAGCGGAACGTCGTGCTGATCTTCTATCCGTTCACGTTCACCGGCGTGTGCCAGGGTGAGCTCTGCGCCGTCCGCGACGACTTGTCGCAGTTCGAGAACGCAAACGCACAGGTGCTCGCGGTGTCGTGCGACACGCGCTTCGCGCAGCAGCAATGGGCGACGCAACAGGGATTCACGTTCCCGGTGCTGAGTGACTTCTGGCCCCACGGCGAGGTCTCGCGCGCGTATGGCGTCTTCAACGAGCAGCTCGGCGCCGCCAACCGCACGACGTTCGTCATCGGCAAGGACGGCAAGATCGCCGACGTGATCGAGTCACCGAATCTTGCGACCC
Organism: Acidimicrobiia bacterium; assembly: GCA_035631895.1. GTDB lineage: Bacteria > Actinomycetota > Acidimicrobiia > IMCC26256 > PALSA-610 > DASQHW01. The sequence goes on from DASQHW010000224.1 coordinate 1,299, forward strand.
CGCGCGAAAAGACCGCCTACGACGCCGCGCTGGGCCGCCTCTGAGCCAACTGATCGGCGCGATCAAGTGGTCGACGGCAGGATCGACGTGAGATTGTCGAAGACCTGCAGGAGCAACTTCGGGCCCCCGGCACTGTTCATCGCGCTGCGGCGCCGCGAGTGAGCCGGGTCACGACACGGCCGCGGCAACGCGTTCGTAGCGGTAGCCGACGCCCCGCACCGTGACGATGCGGCTCGGGTTCGCGGGATCGGCCTCGATCTTGGATCGCAGCCGCTTGATGTGCACGTCGAGCGTCTTGGTATCACCGAAATAGTTTGGTCCCCAGACACGATCGATCAGCACGTCGCGTGTCAGCACACGACCGGCATTCGCCATCAGCAGCTCGAGCAGCTCGAACTCCTTCAGTGGGAGCGCGACCGGCACACCACGGACGAAGACCTCGTGCCGGCCGGCGTCGAGCCGTACGTCCCCGACCTCTATGACCTCGAGGTGCTCGCCATCCTCGTCGGCGCGCGGCAACCGGCGAAGTGCGACGCGTACGCGCGCAATGAGCTCACGGAGGCGGAACGGCTTGGTGACATAGTCGTCGGCGCCGACCTCGAGGCCGACCACCGCGTCGATCTCCGCGGTCTTGGCCGTCACCATGATGATGGGAACGCGTGAGCGCGCACGGAGCTCACGACACACATCGATCCCCGAGATCTTCGGCAACATGACGTCGAGGAGCACGAGCGCGGGACGCGCGGCGTCGAAGCGCGCCAGCGCTTCGGGGCCGTCGGCGGCGGTGTCCACGAGGAAGCCCTCGCGCTGCAACGCCACCGCGAGAGCATCGCGATAGGACTGCTCGTCGTCGACGACGAGAATCAGCGGCGGATCCGCCATCACACCTCGTTTCCGATAGTCACGATGCCTCCGTGAGAGGTCTCACACCATTCGCAGCAGTCGGCAGGTACAGGGTGAACACGGACCCTTCGCCCTCCCGCGACTGCACGGCGACCTCGCCGCCGTGCGCCTGGGCAACGTGCCTGACGATCGACAGCCCGAGCCCGGTCCCGCCGGTGTCACGACTGCGCGCCCGGTCGACCCGATAGAAGCGCTCGAAGATGCGCTCGAGGTCGCGCGTCGGAATGCCGATGCCACGGTCGCGCACTGAGATCGCGATCCGCTCGGCGGAGATGCATGCGCCGATCTCGACCGGGGCATCCGGTCCCGAGTACTTGATCGCGTTGTCCAGCATGTTCACGACCGCGCTGCGGAGCTGGCGAGCGTCGCACACGACCTCGACGTCCGGTGGCTCGGGCGTGACGCGCAACGGCACGTGCGCGGCATCGGCCGCGGCCCGCATCACGTCCACGGCATCGGAGATCAGCAGGCGGATCGGCAGCGGCTCGCGCGTCGGAGCCTCCTGCGCCTCGATGGTGCTGAGGTCGAGGAGATCGTCGACGATACGCGAAAGCCTGTCGGCTTCCCGCACCACGCGGTCG
>DASQHW010000225.1:0-10584 GCA_035631895.1 Acidimicrobiia bacterium
CCACTCATCCCGACCTCGACCTCACGCACGTCGACACGACGGCCGGCCGTGAGTTGGTCCCGGTTGGTCGTCCCGAGCCGGCGACGGAGGACGTGCGCCGCTCAGACGTCGACCGTTGGGGCCGCAGCGAGCACTTCCGGCACCTGACCCGGCGTATCTTCGATCCGTTCTACACGCACTGGTTCCGCGTCGAGTGGGAAGGCTTCGAGCAGCTGCCGAGCGAGGGCGGGGCCCTGCTGATCTCGAACCATGCGGGCGCCATCCCGTCGGACGCGCCGTCGATCATGCACGGCATCGAGAAGGACCTCGGACGCCCGGTCTACGGCCTGGCGGAGAACCTCTTCCGGAAGATGCCCGTCATCGGCACGCTCTGGTCACGCAGCGGCGGGGTGGCCGCGCATCCCGACAACGCCTACCGCCTGTTGCACGATGAACAGCAGCTCGTGCTCGTGTTCCCGGAGGGCACCAAGGCGACCGGAAAGCTCTACGGCGAGCGCTATCAGCTGCGGCGATTCGGGCGCGGCGGTTTCGTCGAGATCGCGATGCGCGCCGGCGTACCGGTGATCCCGCTCGCGGTGATGGGCGCGGAAGAGGCGATGCCCGTCCTCTTCAAGAGCAATCGACTGGCCAAGGCACTGAACGTTCCGTATGTTCCGATCACCGCGAACATGCTCGTGTTCGGGCCCGCCGGCTGGGCGGTGCCGCTGCCCGCAAAGTTCAAGATCCGCGTCCTCCCGCCCGTGTACTTCGACGTACCTCCCAACCAGGAGCGGTATTCGCGCAGCCGCGTCATGGAGGAGGCCGAGCGCATCCGCAGAATGGTGCAGGACGCGCTGTACGACATGTTGCGCACGCGCCGCTCGGTCTGGTTCGGGTAATCCTGTGCGCGTTCTTGTGACCGGGCTCGCCACGTATTGGGGAGGACGTGTCGCGCAGGCGCTCGAACGCCGGCCCGACGTCGAGGTCGTCGTCGGGCTCGACACCCACGAGCCCCGCATCCAGCTCGAGCGCACCGAGTTCGTCCGCGCCGACACCACGCACTCGATCATCGCCCGCATCGTGCGCGCGACCCAGGTCGACACGATCGTGCACACGCACCTCATCGTCGACTCCACGCGTGTGAGCGGACGTCGCCTGCACGAGATCAATGTCATCGGCACGATGAACCTGCTCGCAGCGGCGGGCGCGTCGCAGAGCCCGGTGCGCAAGGTCGTGCTCAAGAGCTCCGCTCTGGTGTACGGCGCGAACGCCGCCGATCCCTACGTGTTCCGTGAGGACATGTCGCGTACCGGGGCGGCACGTACGAACGTCGAACGATCGCTGTTGGAGGTGGAGGCATTCGTACGCGACTTCGCGGACGACAACCCGCACGTCGGCGTCACATTGCAGCGCTTCGCCAACGTGCTCGGTGATGACATCGACACTCCGTTCGCCGTGGCCCTGCGGCGTCCAGTGGTGCCGGAGATCTTCGGCTTCGATCCGCGCGTCCAGTTCGTCCACGAAGATGACGTTGTCGGCGCGCTCATGTACGCAGCGGTCAACGACATCCCGGGCGTCTACAACGTGGCAGGCGACGGCAACCTGCCGTGGAGCGAGGTGTGCGCGATCGTCGGCAAGCGGCGACTCGCCCTGCCGTTCCTCGCGACAAGCCTCGCAGCCGAGCCCGCGCGCATGCTGCGGCTCTGGGACTTGCCGGTCGAAGCACTCCAGCTCCTCCGCTTCGGTCGCACGATCGACAACGCCCGCTACAAGCGCGCGGGCTTCCGTTACGGCTACACGACCGCCGGCACGGTCGAGGCGTTCGCACAGGGGTTACGGCTCGCCGCCACCGTCGGGGACAAGCACCCCTCGTACCGGTTCGACCGCGACGTCGAGGACTTCTTCCGCCACTCGCCCGCGGTCGTGCGGCCCGACTAGGCCTCACCGGAGTGAGCGGCGCGCAGAGCGGAGCCTCAACATGAAGCACGTGAAGCTCGACCGTCGCGACGCGGTAGCCGTCGTGACGCTCGTTGACGAAGCCCGGCGCAATGCGATGACCGCGGCGATGGTCGAGGAGATCGTCGCCACGTTCGACGACCTCGAGCGCGACGGCACGACCGCGGCGGTCGTCGTCACCGGGCAGCCTCCTGCGTTCTGCTCGGGCGCCGACGTCTCGAGCCTCGGAGCGCTCGCGCAATCTGCCGACGACCGGGAACGACGATCGGTGACCTCCATCTACGAAGGCTTCCTGCGCGTGCTGCGCTCGCCCCTCCCGACGGTTGCGGCGGTGAACGGTGCCGCAGTGGGCGCGGGCGTCAACCTCGCACTCGCGTGTGACGTCCGTCTCGCGGGCGCGTCCGCGCGCTTCGACACCCGCTTCGTCAAGATCGGCCTCCACCCCGGCGGCGGTCACACGTGGCTGCTGGAGCGCGCCGTCGGCCCACAATCGGCTGCCGCGATGGTGCTGTTCGGTGCGGTCGTCGGCGGGCAGCGCGCCGTGGAGGTCGGGCTCGCGTGGTCGTGCCATCCCGACGAGGAGCTCGTCGATGCTGCTGTGGAATTCGCGGCCGGTGCCGCGCGCGCGCCGATTGCGCTGCTCGGGCGTACCAAGGCGACGCTGCGGCAGGCCCCCTGGCAGCCCGGATTCGACGAAGCGATCGCCACCGAGGTCGCGCATCAGGCCTGGTCGCTGGGCCAGGGCTGGTTCCGGCCGGCGCGCACCGAGGCCCGGGAGCCGTAACGGCGCGGGTAGATGCGGCTTTCATCCTATTCACGGCATCGGTCCTATTGAGGTAGAATCGGCGAGCTCGAGTCGCGCAAACCTCAGTACGGGGAGCATCGTGGAACCGTTCCGCTGTCCGACCTGCATCGGCCTTCTCCCGGACGCGCCCGTTCGACGGTGCCCGTCGTGCGGTCAGAGCCTGCGCCGCCGCCGCCCCGTCGTGCTCGGTGAAGACACGCGTCTCGGACCCTCGTTGGTGGTCGATCGCTGGATGCTCCATCGGTTGGATGCCGGCATCGCCCCGCGTCGCCGGGAGCTGCCGCCCGTCGCGTGGCACGGCCGCTTCGCGACCTCCTCGCTCGCCGAGACCGAACCCGAGCACGTGCCGGCCGCGGCACCGATCGCCGCGGTCTATGCCTTCGAGTCGACCGTCATCGAGACCGGCGACCCGACCGACTCGCGGCCGTTCGACCCGCACACCGATGCCGTGGCGACGATCACCGAGACCGATCCCACGGTCCTCCCCGAGATGCCGCCGCCACCCGAGCCCGAGCCGGAGCCCGAACCGGCGTTGCTCACTCCTCCCCCGCCGGTCGCACCCTACGCACCATGGCCCCAACCCATGCAGGAAACGCTCGACGCCGACGTGCGCGCGCTCATCGACGAGCTGTACGAGCACGCACGCGCCGAGATGTCGGGCGAGGACATCGCATTCTTCGCCCCGGCCGGCGGCGCGCGCAGCGGCGAATCGTGCGTCAACGAGCCGCTCGTCAACGAGGTCGTCGGAGAGGCTCCTGCCGCCGCGCCTTCACCCGCGCCGACCCCCGGAGCGGGTACCGAGGGGGCGACCGAACCGCCGCCGAATGCACCGGCCGCGCCGAACGCGTCGTCCGTCAAGCGCACGGGACGCGCGCGCAGCGGATGGGTCGCCGCCATCCAGACCGGCAATCGCCAACAGTCGCCCCGCGGCTAGCGAGAGACGAAGCGGGCAATCAGGTCGGGACCGCGATCGCGCCATTCCTCGGCGGTCATCGCGTAACGCACGTGATCCTCGTAGACACCCTGGATCTGTAGGAACCTGACTGCCGTACCTTCGTCGCGTAGACCGAGCTTCTGTGCCACGCGACGACTCGCGTCGTTGCGCGGCACGATCGCTGCTTCGAGCCTGTGCATCTGCAACGCCTCGAACGCGTGCCGCATCATCAGCACGACACCCTCGGGGACGTAGCCGCGACCGGCGAGCGCCTCGTCGATCCAGTACCCGATGTACCCCATCTGGAACGGGCCCCGCTGGACGCTGCCGAGGCTGACCTCACCGGCGAACCGCCCGTCGAGGAGGAACAGACCGAAGCCGTACGCCGCGTCGAAATGACGTTGCCGGTCCCATGCGCCGCAGCGGGCGCGGAACGCCTCACGTTCGAGTGCAGGGTCGGCGCTGCCGGGGTCGGGGCGGGGCTCCCATCGCTCGAGCCACGCACGGCACCGCAGGCGTACCTCCCGCCATGCGTCCCAATCGTCGACGCGCAACGGACGCAGCATCACGCGCCCACCCACGAGCTCGGTCACGAGGCAGCCTCGCTGACCCCTGCGCGGCCCGGCTGCGTCCGGACCGTCATCGCGCGGTTGCGATGGCGTCGAGCGCCGCGGCGTCCTCGAGACCGGAAAGGTCCCCGGCCGGTTCACCGGTGACGACCGAGCGAATCGCACGCCGCAGCACCTTGGCGCTGCGCGTCTTCGGCAACGCGTCGGTGAACCGAACCTGCGCGGGTTTGAACGAAGGTCCGAGCGCGTCGACGATCCGGGTCACGATCGCCTGACGAAGTGCGTCATCACCTTCGACACCGGCCGCGGGCACGACGAACACCCACAACGCTTCGCCCTTGAGCTCGTCCGGAACGCCGACCGCGGCCGCCTCGACACCCCCGGGTTGGGCGACGACGACCGTCTCGACCTCGGCCGGGCCGAGCCGCTTGCCGGCCAGCTTGATCGTGTCGTCCGAGCGGCCGTGCAGGAACCATTGTCCATCGTCGCTCACACTCGCGAAGTCGCCGTGCCACCACACGTTCGGGTAGCGCGACCAGTACGTGTCGAGATAGCGCTGCGGATCGCGGTACAGCCCGCGCGTCATGCCGGGCCACGGCTTGGTGCACACGAGCTCGCCGACCTCGCCCCGCACCGAGCGCCCCGCTTCGTCGAAGACGTCTACCGCCATGCCGAGCGCGGGACCGCCGAGGGAGCAGGGAGAAAGGGGTTGCACGACATGCGGCGACAGGAAGCACGCACCGACTTCCGTGCCGCCGGAGATGTTGATGACGGGGCACCGGCGATCGCCGACGACCTCGAAGTACCAACGCCACGGTGTCTCGTTCCACGGTTCGCCGGTCGATGCCAGCACGCGCAACGACGACAGATCATGCGCGCGCACAGGATCGTCGCCGTGCGCCATCAAGGCGCGCACGAGGGTCGGTGACACGCCGAGCACGTTCACGCGGTGACGTTCGACGAACGCCCACAGCCGGTCGACGTCGGGGTAGTCGGGTGCACCGTCGTAGAGCACGAGCGTGCCGCCGTTTGCAAGCGTGCCGATGATCTCCCACGGTCCCATGATCCATCCGATGTCGGAGAGCCAGAACAGCCGCTCGCCGCGCCGCAGGTCGGTTTGGAACGCTGCTTCCTCCGCGATCTTCACGGTGAAGCCGCCGTGTACGTGCACCGCGCCCTTCGGCCGGCCCGTAGTGCCGCTGGTGTACGCGACGAACAGCGGATGTTCGCTGTCGACCGATCGCGCGTCGAACCGGTCGGCGCCGAGCGCGCACAACTCGTCGAGGGAGAGGTCGCGCTTCGGTGTCATGGGCACTGCCGCGCGGCGGGTGTCGGCGAGGCGCGGCACGACAACGACCGTGTGGACACTGTCGACCTGCGCGAGTGCCGCGTCGGCGGTCTCCTTCATCGTCACGACCTTCCCGCGCCGCGTGAAGCGGTCGGCTGTCACGAGCGCGACCGCGCGCGCATCCTCGAGGCGGATCGCGACCGCGTCGGGCCCGTACCCGGAAAAGATCGGGAGGAAGATCGCGCCGAGCTTGGCGATCGCGAACATCGCAGCAACGGTCTCGGGAACCATCGGGCAGAACAAGCCGACGGCGTCACCTTCGCGTACACCCCGCGAGTGCAAACCGGACGCGATGCGATCGGTCAGGACGCGCAACTGCTCGCCCGTGAGTGTGCGGGTGTCGCCTTCCTCACCCTCCCAGACGATCGCGGGCCGCTCATCGGCTCGTGCGTCGACGCACATCGTTGCGGCGTTGCACCGGCCGCCGTTGAACCATTTCGCCCATGGCACGCCGTTCGAGGTGTCGAGCACGCTCGAGTACGGGGTTTCGAACTTCAGTCCGAGGAACCCGACCACCGCGTCCCAGAACCATTCCGGCTCACGGATCGAGCGATCGACGAGCGTGGGGAACTCCGCGATGCCGGACGCGGCCATGAATCGAGCCACATTGCTCTCGCGCAGCCACGTTTCGTCGGGCTGCCACACCACCGGGGACATTGGGCAGGAATCTACCCGTGCCGCCCGGCCGGATAGCGTGCTGCTCATGGCGGAGGAGCGTGGGGCGCCGCGCGTCGAATCACGAGCAGAAGATTCCCCGCTCGTGTGGATGGACCTCGAGATGACGGGTCTCGACGTCGAACAGCATGTGATCGTCGAGATCGCCTGCATCGTCACCGACGCGAACCTCGACCCGCTCGACGATGGCATCGACCTCGTCGTGCACGCCGACGTCGACGCGCTCGGCTACATGGACGATTTCGTGCGGAACATGCACACGAAGTCGTCGCTCCTTCCGGCGATCGAGAAGTCCGATGTCACCGTCGCCGACGCGCAGGCGCAGGTGCTCGAGTACGTACGCAAGCACGTGCCGGTCGCAGGCACTGCACCCCTCTGCGGCAACAGCATCGGGGTTGATCGCCGCTTTCTCGACCGGTACATGCGCGAGCTCGATGCCTACCTCCATTACCGCAACGTCGACGTGTCCTCGCTGAAGGAGTTGTGCCGCCGCTGGTACCCGGCGATCTACCGCAAGCGGCCGGGCAAGGCAGAACAACATCGGGCCCTCGACGACGTTCGCGAGTCGATCGCGGAGCTCCGCTACTACCGCGAGCATCTGTTCATCCCGCCGCCGCCTCCGTGAGCCGAGCGGTCCGAGGCCCGCACGGCGCAGTCTCAGTCGCAGTCGCGACTACAGCACCGCGTCGAGCGCGCCCAGCAGTGCGACGACCGACCGCTCGCGTGCCGAATGGCCCATTAGGCCGATGCGCCAGCCCTTGCCCGCCATTGCGCCGAGACCACCCCCCACCTCGATGCCGAAACGCGTGCGAAGCTCGGCGCGGATCTTCGCGTCGTCGGCACCGTCGGGCAGCCAGACGGTGGTGAGCTGCGGAAGCGGCTGCTCCTGCGCGAACGGGCGAAAGCCGAGCCCGGCAAGCGCGTCCTGCAGAACCGAGCCGACGTGCCGGTGCCGGGCGTGCGCGGCTTCGGGGCCTTCCTCGAGCAGCACGCCGAGACCGGCATGCAGCGCATACAGCATCGAGATCGGGGCGGTGTGGTGGTAGCGCCGCGCGGTGCCGACGTAATCGGCGAGCAGCGCGAGATCCAGGTACCAGCTCTGCGCGGGCCGGGCGCGGCCTCGGACCCGTTCGACGGCTCGGGGCGAGAAGCTCACCGGCGCCAGGCCGGGCGGTACGCCGAGGCACTTCTGCGTGCCGGAGTAGACGGCATCGATGCCCCACGCGTCCACCTCCACCGGGATGCCACCGAGCGACGTGACGGTGTCGACGAGGAGCAGCGTGTCGGTCTGCTGCAGGGCGGCAAGCGGCGCGATGTGGCTCTCGACGCCGGTGGAGGTCTCGGCGTGCACCACGGCAACGAGTCGCGCATGCGGGTTGTCGCGCTGCGCGTCGAGGAGTTGCTGCGGATCGATCGCACGTCCCCACGGTTGCTCGACGCGCACGACTTCGGCCCCGCAGCGGCGCGCGACCTCGCACATGCGCTCACCGAACACGCCGTTGACGCCGATGATCGCGGTGTCGTCGGGCTCGAGCAGGTTCACGAAGCAGGCCTCCATGCCCGCGCTGCCCGTACCGCTGATCGGTAACGTCAGTTCGTTCGACGTGCGGAACACGGCGCGCAGATCGTCGCCGATCTCGTCGAGCACGACGAGGAAGTCCGGGTCCAGGTGCCCGAGCACCGGACGCTGGAACGCTTCCATGACCTCGGGATACGGGTTCGACGGGCCGGGCCCGAGCAAGAGCCGCTCATGATGCACAGCGCTTGAGCGTACCGGCGAGGTCGCTGCAACAGGGCAGGCGGTGCCATCCCGTGCCCAGGCAACGAACCGCGCGCTCGGCGAGAGGGTCGTCCTCGACGACGAGCCCCCGCGCGAGCTGGGCGGCGGCGCGCGCCACCCGCGTGACGTCCTTGTCGGGAAGGGTGACGTGGGCCCGTTGCGCGACCTCCTGGACGACGGTCGCAGCCGTGAGCGCCGCGGTCGCCGCGTTCGGCCGGCGATTCGTGCGCCGCAGCGCCTGCTCGATGACGAGCACCGAGCGGGTGACCGCGACCTGGTCGGCCGGCGAGACGGACGCGGCCACGAGGTCCCGTGCGATGGACCGGATGTCGTCGACCGTCAGCTCACCGAGCGCGCGTCCGAAGGTCACGACGTCCATGCGTCATTTGTCGGCGTCGCGGCCGCCGAGTAAAGCGCTCGTTGTGGGCGCTCGCGGACGCGTGGGCCGGCAGCCGGCGCCGGACGATCACGCCATGGTGCGGGCGAGACCGTCCAGGATGTCGGCCTCCGAGACGAGCAGCTCGTCGAACCCCCAATGGCGCATCACCGCGACGACGACGATCGCGCCGCCGACGATCACATCGACCCGCCCCGGGTCGAGGCCAGGGTTGTGGCGCCGCTCGGCGGCCGGCTGGGTCGCGAGCATGCGGAACACCTCCTCCGCGGCGGGGCGTGTGAGGCGGAACCGGTCGATCCGATCGCTGCGGCTCGGATCGACGCCGAGCTCGATCGCCGCGAGCGTCCAGACGGTGCCCGCGGTCCCGACCAGCGTCTTCGCGACGGCGGCCCCGTGCACGACGCGGTCGACGTCGGCCAGATGATCCCGGACGACCGAGACGGCCTGACTGAGCTCTTCGGGTTCGGGTGGGTCGCCGTGGAGGAACTGCTCGGTGAGACGCACGCAGCCGATGTCGATGGAGCACAACCCTTCTGGTTCGTCGCCCCCGGCGATGAACTCCGTCGAACCGCCGCCGACGTCGACCACGAGGTACGGCGCCGGTTCGGCGAGACCGGCGGTCGCGCCGAGGTACTCGAGACGCGCCTCGTCGGCCCCCGAGAGCAGTTCCGGCCGCACGCCGAGCGCCTGCTCCGCGGGCGCGAAGAAATCATCGCGGTTCTGCGCGTCGCGCGATGCGCTCGTCGCGGTCGCCCGCACGCGCTCGACGCCGAGCTCGTCGATGGCACGGCGGTACCCGCGCAGCACGTCGACGGTGCGCGCGATCGCGTCGGGATGCAGCATGCGCTCGCGATCGACACCTTGACCGAGTCGGGTGATCTGGGTCCGACGCTCGACCGGGAGGAGCTTCGCGTGGCGCCCGGTGCCGTCCACATCGGCGACGAGCAGGCGCGTGGAGTTGGTGCCGATGTCGACGCTCGCGACCCTCGTCACCGCAAGTGGTCCCGCACCCAACGCCCGACCGGATCGTCACCGCCGGCGAGGAAGTGGGCATAGTGCGCGTGCAGGCATTTGACGCCTCGGCGCGTGCCGCCGACGCCGCCGTGGGGACGCGGGCCCCGATGACCGAGCGGCAGTGCCGCGTCCCGCTCGTGTGCATATCGGGCGTGCGCGGCGCGCAACTCGTCGGGATCGACGGCGGTCTCCGCGTCGCGAACGCCGCCTGTCGACTCCAATCGCGCGACCCGCTTCGACAGCTCCGGGTCGACGAGCCAGAAACGAGTCGGCATCGGTGTGCCGTCGTCGAGCAGTGGCGCGTTGCGGATCACGATCGGTTCTCGGTGCGCGCCCCGTACGACGACGTCGAACGCCGCGCGCGGCGCCCGGCCGAGCAGTTGCGTGAGGTCTTGCACATCGGCGTCCGTCGCCGGCACGGGATCAGTTTACGGAACGGTGGTCGTCGTCGACGCCTCGGGCGCGGGGAGCACCTTGTACACCTGTTCGCCGGGGAACACCATGTTGAACTGCTGGCGAGCGATGCGCTGAATCTCGTCCGGGGACTGCAGTTGCTCGTCGGCGAGCTGGAGCCTCTTGTTCTGCTCACGCAACACCGCGACATCGTGAGCGGCGGCGCTCACCTGCCGACGCTGCGTGAGGTACGACTGCGTGGGGAACACGAAGACGAACAGGATCGCGGCCACACCGAGCGCGAGCAGCGCGATGCGTCCTCGTGAGCCCCAACGTCTCACCGCGGCGCTCCCCCGGCGAAGGCGCGTCGGCCGAGGTACTCGGCGGTGTCACCCAGGCCTTCCTCGATGCGGAGCAACTGGTTGTACTTCGCGACACGATCACTGCGCGCGGGAGCGCCGGTCTTGATCTGCCCGCAGTTCGTCGCAACCGCGAGGTCGGCGATCGTCGCGTCTTCGGTCTCACCACTGCGGTGAGACATCACGGCCGTGTAGCCCCCACGGGCCCCGAGCTGCACCGTGTCGAGGGTCTCGCTCAGCGTGCCGATCTGGTTCACCTTGACGAGGATCGAGTTGGCGACACCCGCAGCGATGCCGCGTGCGAGCCGGGCGGCGTTCGTGACGAAGATGTCGTCACCGACGATCTGGATCCGGTCGCCGAGCGCGCGCGTGAGC
>DASQHW010000226.1:0-2013 GCA_035631895.1 Acidimicrobiia bacterium
GCCAGACGCAACGGCTCGGTGAGATACACGAGCACGCCGAGGCACAGCAGCCCGAAGGAATCCTCGAGCAGGCTCGCCAGGGCGCCTCGCTCGTGCAGCTCGTCGTGACCGACGTACGGCAGTCGAGCGACGAACAGCGCAGCGAGGAGGAATGCCAGCGCGATGCGTCGCTTGTCGCTCCCGCGCCCGACGATGACCGCGAGCGCAGGGATGATCCACACGAGGTGATGGATCCACGAGACCGGTGAGATGAGCACGCCGACCAGACCGGTGATCGCGACACCGCGCAGCTCGTCGCCGGCCAAGCTCGCGACGACCGCTCGCCACATCCCGAAGGTGACGACCGCCGCTACGGAGGCGACCCACGCGAGTCGCCAGGGACCGCTGATCGCGCGCTCGAGGATGCCCTCGAGCGACTGGTTCGTGAAGAACGTGGGGCTCGTCGGCTGGAACATCTTGTCGGTCCAGAATTGCCAGGAATCCGAGGGCGCGACCGCCACGCCGAGCAATGAGAGGCCGAGGAAGGTCGCGACCGCGACGCCGGCAGCGCGCCAGCGTCGCGTCAGCGCGAGGTACGGGATGAAGATGCCCGGCACGAGCTTGAACGCAGTGGCGATGCCGATCAGCAGGCCGCGCGGCCATCGGGTCCGCGGAAGCATGCAGTCGAGCACGCAGCAGGCCATGAGCGGGATCCCGACCTGGCCGAACCGGAGGTGGTCCTCGATCGGCGAGAGGGCGGCCATCGCGCCCACCGCGACCACCAATGCGATCGGGGCGCGCCTGCCGAAGCGGTCGAGCACTGGCGCGAAGCAGATTCGCACGACGACGCCGAGCAACACGACGTTGACCGCAGTCCATACGAGGCTTGCCGGCGTCTCGCCGAGATAGGTCAGCGGCGCCGCGAGCAAGGCGGCAATCGGCGGGTAGATGAACGGCAGCGGCACGCGCAGCTGATCGTGGACGTACGAGCCGTAGACGGAACGACCGTGGGTGATCGCACGTCCCGCCGCCCGGTACACGGCCAGGTCACCGAGATCAAAACGCCGCAACGGCGGCGGCGGCGTCCGGTGATACATCCAGAACGCACACGCGACGCCCGCCCCGACGAGCACGACCGCGCTCGTGGCGAGCAACGCGGTGGCAGGACGCGAAGCTCTGTCTGCGTCGACGCGCGCGTCGGGCGTCTGCTCGTCGAGAACCCTCGCCACGGGAGTGGAGCCTAGGGTCTGCCCGAGTAGCGTCTGGATTCATGGGTCCGACGGGCCGTATCACCGACGAAGGCGTCGAACGCCTCCGGGCCCGTATCGGCATCCCGGAGCCTCACCCGATGCCGCCGTATTACACGATGCCGACGGTCGACACGTTCCGCAACGTTGCGATTGCGTACGGCGACGACAATCCCTTGTGGTGCGATCCTCGGTACGGAGCCAAGACGCGATGGGCGCAACCGATCGCACCACCGGCGCTCGTAGGCGGCGACACCTTGATCGGCGAGGACGAGGTCACCGTGGTCGCGCCGGAGCATGCCGAGACGATGAAGGGAGACCCACTGCGCGGTGTCCACGCGTTCTACGCGGCGAGCGCACGTGAATGGTGGGCGCCCTTGTGCCCGATGCGTCGCGTCCACCGTCGCAACGCGCTCGTCGCGGCGCTCGACAAGCCGAGCGAGTTCGCCGGCCGGGCCGTGCACGAGTGGACCGCGCAGGTGTTCCGGGACGAGACCGGCACACTGCTTTCGGGCCAGTACCGGCTGATGGTGCGCACCGAGCGCGAGAAGGCGCGCGAGAAGAAGAAGTACGACGCGGTCGAGCTCACGCCGTACACCGACGAACAGATCGACGCGATCGAGGCGCAGTACGAGCGGGAGCGCGCGCGTGGCGCCGAGCCGCGCTGGTGGGAGGACGTCGAGGAAGGCGACGACGTCGGCCCGATGGTGAAGGGACCGCTCACCGTCACCGACATGATCTGCTGGCACGCGGGTATGGGCATGGGCCTCTACGGCGTGAAGCCGCT
>DASQHW010000227.1:0-3790 GCA_035631895.1 Acidimicrobiia bacterium
CGCCGCGAAGGACACCGGTGCCGCACGTCGTGTTTGCGGTCAGGTCAGTACCCTGCGGACGACGCACCGCGGTGACACCCACCGGGTTGCCGTTGACCGTGACTACCCAGTCAGTGACTGCGTAAGGCGCGTTGTTGCAAACGGACTCGCTGAATGCGACCTGGACGACAGTCGTGCCACCCGAAGCGTTGATCTGCTTCAGGGTCGGCGCGGTGAGGTCCTTGAACGTGAAGAGCAACGCGTTGGACGGGCCTGCGCCCGCGTTGCTGACCGTGACGTTCACAGTGCCTGCAGCGTGCGCAGGAGCGGTAACGGTCGCCGCGGTGCTACCGCAGCTGGTGACCGTGCCGGCCGCGCCGCCGAAGTCGACACCCGGGAACGACGGCGTGCATGCGAAGTTCGTGCCTTGGAGCGTCACAACGGTGCCACCGTTGATGTCACCCGTCGCCGGGCTGAGCGCGACAAGCGTCGCGGCAGCGCCGGTGCCGGTGCCGGAGACCGTTGCGTCCTGGAAGTACCCCTCGGGGTGGATCTTCGCCGCGGACGAGTCGAGGATGAGGTCTCCGTTGAAGCGATACGTACCCGCCGCGACGCCCGCTGGCGCCATGACGGTGTACTTGAAGGTCGCGATGGAGCCCGGGGACACGGCCGTCTGCGTGGTCGTGGCGTAACGCGTGGCCGAGAGCCAACCCGAGTTCCACGGTGCCTCTGAGGCGTCCTGCGCGTCGCAGGTCACCTTGTCGGCAAGACACGCTGCGAGGTCTACCTGGGTCGAGGTGCCACGGGTCCAGGTCGTCGTGCCCGTGTTGGCGAAGAAGACCTGGAACTCGTTGCTCTGACCAGGCGCGAGTGTGACGAACGCCGACTCGCCTGCGTAGGCCGAGTCGTAGCCCGTCACTGCGGCCGCCGGGATCGCTGCAGCGAGCATGCTGACAGCGAGAGCGGCCGCAGTAACTGCGACTGAAATCTTCCGCATTGTTCCTTCCCTGTTGTGTTTATTTTCGCGAGTCCGCTGGGATAGTCCGCTTTGATCGCGAGGTCGTCGTTGGTGCTGCAGCGCTAACGGGATCAGGGCTTCCGAATGAACAGCTCTCCAGTGCTCTTGATCAGCCCTCCTTTCGTCGTGGCGTGTTGGCCATCACGCCGCACCGAAGGGGAGCGATCCAGGATCGCTGCCCAGGTCGGACAAAAGAAAGAAGCGCGCACTGTGTGACGTTCTTCATCGCAGCTGCTCCCGACTTACGAAGAATCCTCCGCGAGGGTCGGCAAGCCATGCGTGTCCCAGCGCGCTGAAGTCCAGGCTGGCCACCGGTCCGTTGACCTGAGAGCCAGCCACGCCCTCATCGAGGGCTGCAAAGCCGAAGCCAAATGCTCCCTTCGGCAGTGGGGCAAGGTACCAGACGTGCCCGGTCTGGTCGAGCGAGAGGCCCGCGACCGGGACCTGCAGCGCGACCACGAGAGCCGCGCGACCGCCGCGCACGTTGAAGATCTCGCCTGCCGTCGTGCCGACCCAGAGAGTGGACGAGCTATCGACGACCAGACTGGTGGTCGGGGCGTGCGCTGGCAGGCGCACCTCGTTGAGCACCTGGGCCTTCGGGTCGACCACGCCCGCCGTGCTCCGCGAGTCATCCGCGTAGATGAGCCGTCCGAGGCTGTCGATCGTTAGCAGCGACACGCGCGCGGCGCCAAGATCGAACGATGCGAGGGCGCCCTTCGCCGGGTCGTACGCGAGCAGGTACGGCGCGCCGCGCACCGCAAGCCAGAGCCGGTCGTCGAGACCAACGGCGGCGCTGATGACCGGCTTGAGCAGCGGCATCTCGTGAACGTCAACGCGCTCGTCGCGCACGTTGATGACGTAGAGCACGCCGGCGTTCGTGTCGAGCGCATACGAGTACGCGCGGCCGGCCTTCCACTGGCTGATCTGCGCGTCCGCCGGCAGACGCAACGGCGTGAACATGTCGCCGCTGCTCATGTCGATCGTCACGACGCCGTTCCGGTCATCGAGCACCCAGAGGCGCTCGCCGGTCTTTGTGACGAGGATCGGCAGCCGTCCATTGGGCAGCGCGAAGTGCACGAGGTCCTGGTTGACGCTCGAGGCGAGCTGCAGCGCGTTGGGCGGTCCCTTCGCCGCGACGTCCGGCGCCGTGGTCGGCGTGGCCGATGGCGACGCGGACGGCGATGCGGACGCGTTAGCCGACGGCGAGGCGGACGGCGTGAGCGACGCGGAGGCCGCCGGCGACACGCCGGCGCTCGGCGCGGCGGACGTGGACGGTTGCGCGGACTGAGTTGCCGTTGTCGTCGCGACCTGCGACGGAAGGCTGGCGCGCACGACCTTGTCGCCGCTCACGACGCTCACGCGGTCGCTGCTCTCGTCGTACGCGAGGCCGACCCCGCTGATCGGGAGATCGACATCGCCCGAGGTCGTGCCATCGGCGCCCAGATGCGTGACGCGCGATGACTTCTGATCGAGCTGGACGAGCACGAGGAAGCCGCCGTCCGGCAGCGCGGTGATCGCGCGCGGGGATCCGGGAAGCTTCAGCGGCAGCGGCGCCGCGAGTCCGCCGAAGCTCACCAGTGCGCCGGTCGTCGACGAGCCGAGGACCGCGATGCGGTCGTTGCCCTTCTTGCCGAACGCGGCGGCGATACCGCCAGGCAGCGTGCCGATGACCTTGTAGTTCTCGTCAAGGAGCGTCGTCTGCTTCGACGACACGAGCGCGGCGCGGTGGCCGCTCGGGTCGTAGATCACGACATCGGGCTCGACGGCGAGATCGCGCAGCGCCTCGATCTGCTTCGTGCTCGGGTCGAGGACGACGAGCGATCCGGATGGGCCGGTGTTCGTGCCGGCGTCGGCGCTGCTCGTGACGACGATCTTCCCGCCGCTCGGGTCGACGTTGATGCTCGTGAGCGTGCCGGTCACCGGCACGGTCGACGAGCTCACGACGCTGTTGCTCGCGCCGCTGATCTCGGTGACGCGCTTCTGCGCGGCGTCGAGCACGAGGACGGTGTTCGTGGTCGTGTTGAGCGCGAGCGCCTTCGGCGTCCCGCCGACGTCGATGCGCGCCTTGAGCTCGTTCGTCACCGAGTCGCGCGCCTCGACCGCGGCACCCGCGATGTCGAGGATGTAGAGCGTGCTCGTCGCGTCGTTGAACACGACTTGCTGCGCGGCGGCGACGATGACGTGGTCGCTCGAGGGCGGGATCGCCGCGAGCGGCGCGCCGCGGGTCAGGCCGGCCACGACGATGACCATCGCGGCGCCCACGGCGACGAGCGCGCGTGAGACGAAGAGCGGGCGGACGGACGGGCGGCGCGTCTCGCGACGCGCGATGGCGCCGATCGCGTCGTCGACGGCCGCCGAGGGCGAGCCCGCCGGGAGCGCCATGAGCGCGGCGGAGATCGCCGACCACTGGCGCTCGGTCGCGCTGCAAGAGGCGCACGCCTCGAGGTGGCGCTCAGCGACCGCGGCCTCGGCCTCGTCGGTCTCGCCGTCCAGGCGGGCGGAGATCAGCGGGAGGGCGGTCTGGCAGGCGACGAGCGGGGCGCGACGGAGGTCAAGGTCGAGTGCGCGGAACGACTCGAAAGTGCGGCGGCAGTCGCCGCAAGAGAACAGATGTTCGTTAGCCGAGCGGAGTTCGTCGGGCGTGCATTCGCCGTCAACGAGCGCAGACAGCTGTTCCGCAGAGAGGTGGAGAGAGGCCATCCGTCACTAAGACGGCTGGCTACCCTCCTTTGTCGCATACCCGGCCTTGAAAGCCACGCGGGCGCGGGCGATCCGGCTCCGCACCGCCGGCAG
>DASQHW010000228.1:0-1866 GCA_035631895.1 Acidimicrobiia bacterium
CACGGCCACCGCGCCGCCCCACCGGTGTGTGATCGCCGCGTCGCCGAGCTTCGGGAACAAGGCACGCAGCGTGTCGTGCAGCCGCCCGAACACTCGCGTGTCGACGTCGAACGCGGGTCGGACTCGCGAGCCGAAGTGGTAGGGCGCGCCGCGGTCACCGAACGCGAAACGGCCGTCCGCGGTGCGCTGGCCGTAGATGATCATCCGGCGGAAGTCGGTGAACGTCGGGCGCCGTGCGAGCCCTGCGGTCGTCCAGAACTCCTCGGGGAGGGGTTCGGTCGCGATCATCAGCGAATAGATCGGGACGATCGCCCGGCGCAGCTCCGGGAGGTCCGGCGTGAATGCTTCGGTGGCGCGCACCACGATCTCGGCGCGGACGTCGCCGTGCGTCGTGCGCAACCGCCCGGGCTCGATCGCCGTGACGGGGGTCTGCTCACAGATCGTCACACCGAGCGCTTCGACGGCGCGTCCGAGCGCGCGCACGAGCTTGGCAGGATGAAGGGCTGCGCAGTGGGGAGTGAAGAGCGCGCCGAAGTTCGGCTCACAACCGATCTCGGCGCGGGCGTCCTCGGGCTGCAGTATTCGATAGTCGTCGGCGCCGAAGCCCCATGACCGATGATCCTCGAGCTCGCGCATCATGTGCGGAACATGCGCTCGAGCGGTCGCGACCTGCACGGTGCCGCCGCGCGCCCAGTCGCAGTCGATCCCCTCGGCCGCGACGACCCGCTCGATCTCGTCGAGCGTCTCGAACATCGCGCGTTGCATCGCGATCACGGCGTCGCGCCCATACCGCTCGGCGGTGACGGCGCGATTGCCCGCGAACAGCGCAGAGCACCACCCACCGTTGCGCCCGGACGCACCGAAGCCCACCGTTTCGCGCTCACAGATGACGATGCGCTGCGTGGGATCAGCGCGCTTGAGCGCGTACGCGGTCCAGAGCCCCGTATAGCCGCCGCCCGCGATCGCCACGTCCGCGTCCGTGTCACCCGGAAGCGACGGACGCGCCACGCGCTCCTCGGGAGGAAGCGTGGCATGCCACAGGCTGCGACCGTCGTGACCGGACATTGCCGGAAGTATGCTCCGCGCATGATCGGCTCGGAAACGCGCGAGCACGTCACGATCGTGACGATCGACAATCCTCCGGTGAACGCGCTTCCCGTTGCCGGATGGTTCGCACTCGCCGAAGCGCTCCGCAGCGCCGCGAGTGACCCCGACGTTCGCGTCGTCGTTCTCCGCGCCGAGGGCAAGGGCTTCCAGGCCGGCGTCGACATCAAGGAGCTCGCCGCCGATCCGACGCACGGGTCGCTCGTCGCAGTGAACAGGGGTTGCTACGAGGCGTTCTCGGCCGTGTACGAGTGCGAGGTTCCGGTCGTCGCTGCGGTGCAGGGCTTCTGCCTCGGCGGTGGAATCGGCCTCGCGGCCAACGCCGACATCGTCGTCGCGTCCGACGACGCGACCTTCGGACTTCCCGAGGTGGATCGTGGCGCACTGGGTGTCGCGACGCACCTCGCGCGATTCGTGCCGCAGAAGAAGGCACGGGCGATGTTCCTGATGGGCACCATGGTCTCGGCATCCGAGCTGCTGGCGTACGGCACGGTCGAGCGAGTGGTGCCGCGCGATGAGCTCCTCGAGACTGCGCTCGAGATCGCGGCGGTGATCGCCGGGAAGAGCCCGATCGTGATGCGGCGAGCCAAGGAGTCGCTCAACATGATCGACCCCGTAGATGTGAAGCGCTCGTACCGCTTCGAGCAGGGCTTCACGTTCGAGCTCAACCTCTGGGGTGACTCCGACGAGCTGCGCCAGGCGTTCGTCGACAAGCGCAAGGCCGAGCTGCGCGGCGGCGACGAGCTGCTGGCCGAGAACCAG
>DASQHW010000229.1:0-9021 GCA_035631895.1 Acidimicrobiia bacterium
CCGAGAGGAAGATCATCGGCTGCATGACGAGCGCCATCACCATCTGGAACGACTCCATGCGCTCCATGCGGCTCGCGAGCACGATGCCGAAAGCCGTGAGCGCGAACGCGAGCATCAGCAGCGCGAGTAGCAACGCGAGCACGCGCACGACGGTGAGGTGCACGCCGATGAACGGCGCGATGACGATGAGCACCACGCCCTGCATCACCGCGACGCTGCCGCCGCCGACCGCCTTGCCGAGCACGAGCGAGGTGCGCGACACGGGCGCGACGAGCATCTCGTGCATGAACCCGAACTCTCGGTCCCAGATGATCGCGACGGCGGCGAACAGCGACGACGTGATGATGGACATGCCGAGGATGCCCGGAAAGATGAACGCCTGGTAGCTCACGCCCGCCGGCAGGTCTCGACTTGCGACGAGGCCCTTCAGGCCGGCGCCGAGCACGAGAAGGAACAGGAGCGGCTGGACGAGGCCGCTGAGGATCCGGATCGGTCTGCGTTTGAATCGGATGAGCTCGCGCAACCAGACCATCCAGAACGTCCGCAGGTTCCGCACGAGCGGACGTTGATGTTCGTGACCGGATGCTTTCTCCGGTGAGATGCTGACGGCAGGCGCATGGGTCGTCACGTCAGTGGCTCCTTAGCGCGCGCATCACGGAGCTCTCGGTGTACTGCAGCGGATTGTCACCGTCGGCGTCGAGCAATTCATGGCCGGTGTATTTGATGAAGACGTCGTCGAGGCTCGGTCGCCGCACGTCGACACTTCGCACGCCGATGTCGAGCGCCGAGAAGATCTTGGGCACGAATACCTGGCCGTCCGGGACGGCCACCGCCAGCCGGTCGTGGCGGCGCGCGACGTCGACGTGCAACCGGTCCTCGAGCTGCGCCGCGGCACGCGCGTCGTCGTCGGTCGTGAGCGTCACCGTGTCGGCGCCCACCGATGCCTTCAGGGCGTCAGGTGTGTCGATCGCGACGATGCGGCCCTCGTTCATGATCGCGATGCGGTCACACCGCTCGGCCTCGCCCGGGGAGTGCGTGGAGAGGAACATCGTCGTGCGCTCGCGGGCGCGGACCTCGGCGACGTAGTCCCAGACGTGCAAGCGTGTGTGGGGGTCGAGACCGATCGTGGGCTCGTCGAGGAACAGCACCTCGGGCGTGTGCAGGAGACCGCGCGCGATCTCGAGCCGCCGCTTCATGCCACTCGAGAAGTACCTCACGTCCTGCTTGCGCCGCTCCTCGAGGCCCGCCATCGCGAGAAGAGGCATCATGCGCGGCCTGATCGCCTTGGCGGGTACGCCGTACATCACCGCGTGGAAGCGGAGGTTCTCCTCCGCGGTGAGGTACTCGTCGAGCGTTTCCTCCTGGAACACCACTCCGATGCGCGACCTCACATGGTCGCGTTCGGTCGTGACGTCGTAGCCGGCGACGCGTGCGGTTCCCGCCGTCGGGCGCAGCAGCGTGCAGAGGATCGAGATCGTCGTGGACTTTCCGGCACCATTGGGGCCCAGGATGCCGAACAGCTCTCCGGTTCCGACCGTGAACGACATCCCGTCGACGGCGGCGAACCGGCCGAAGCGGCGCACGAGATCCTCGACTTCGATGGCGGGTCGCTCATGCATGACCCGACCAATGATGTCAGGTCAGCGTCACCGGGAGCCGGGTGAGGCCGCGCAGCACGATTCGCCCGTTCCATTCCGGCGTCTCGGTCGCGAGCTCCATGTTGGGGAAGCGTCGCACCAGCGTGCCCACGGCGACCTGCCCTTCGAGCCGGGCGAGGTGTGCACCGAGGCACGAGTGAAAACCACCGCCGAACGACACGTGGTCGCGCGCGTCGGCGCGCCGCAGGTCGAGCCGGTCGGCGGTCGGGCCCCACTGCAACGGGTCCCGGTTCGCCGAGCCGAGGCCGGTCATGAGCATCGATCCGGGCTCGATCGTCTTGCCGCCGATCTCGTAGGGCGTGAGCGCGATGCGCCGCGACATCTGAACCGGCGAGTCGTAGCGCAAGAGCTCGTCGACGAACGTCGTCTCCACCGCCGGGTCGTGCGCGAGCAACTCGAGCTGGTCGCGGTTGCGGAGCAGCGCCAGCGTGCCGTTGCCGATCAGATTGACGGTGGTTTCGTGCCCCGCGACGTACAGCAGCATCACCTGCTCGACGAGCTCCTGCTCGCTCAGCCGGTCACCTTCGTCCTCGGCCGCCACGAGCGCGGTCAGCAGGTCGTCACTCGGGTGCTCACGCTTCCATGCGATGACTTCGTTCGTGTACGCGACGATGTTGTCGATCGCGTCGAACGCCGCGAGTTGCTCCTCGCGGGTGATGATCGGGTCGAAGGTCTTGACGACGGCGCCCGACCACGCGCGCAGCTGGAGGCGGTCTCGACCTTCGGGGATGCCCAGCATCTCGGAGATCACGATGAACGGCAGTGGGAACGCGAGCCCGGCGATGACGTCGAACTCCACGCCCGGCGGCGCGGCATCGAGGTGCTCGTCGGTCACCTGCTGGACCCGCGGCCGGAGCCCTTCGATCATCCGCGGTGTGAAGACTTTCGAGACGAGCCGGCGCAGGCGATGGTGGTCCGGCGGATCCAGGTTCAACATCGTGTGGGTGCCGCCCTCCCGCCGTTCGTCCATCATCGCCCGGATATCGGCGTCGACTTCGAACGCGAGGGGTGCGGCGTGGCGTTCCTCGACGCTGAGGTGCGGGTCGCGCAGGACGCGGTGCACGTCCTCGTAGCGAAACAACGCCCAGGTCCCGATCGGGCTCAGGTGCACCGGGTCCTGCTCGCGCACGAGCCGGTACTGCGCGTACGGGTCGTCGAAGAACCCGGGCTCGAACGGGTTGAGCATGGGCGGGAGGTATCCGGTGTCGGTGTCCTGGTCGGCACGTTCGCTGGTCGTCACGCCGGCCACCGTACGCCCCGGACCCGGGACCGGACGACGTGACGTCGGTCACATCGAGGAGATTAGTTGCAGCTATCCTGCAACTAATGTCAGACTTGCAGCCATGACGGCGATCGACGGCCGGGTGCAGCGCGGCACGCGAAACCGGGAGGCGATCGTCGACGCGTTGCTCGCGTGCTACGAGGCCGGCGAGCTTCGTCCGAGTGTGCCCGAGGTCGCGGCGCGCGCGGGCGTCTCCGCGCGGTCCGTGCACAACCATTTCGCGGACGTCGAGGCCTTGCGAGCGGAAGTCTCACAGCGGCAATGGGAGCGCTACGCGCCGCTCTTGGGCGAGGTCACGACGATCGAAGCGCTCGTTGCCAACCGCGTCAGCTTCTTCGAAGCAGTCACACCGGTGCGGCGCGCCGCGCTGCTGTCCATCCACGATTCGCCGACGATCGCGCGCAACCTCGCCCGTCTCGACCACCTGCTGCGCCGCCAGCTCGAAGCGGTGTTCCCGGGCGCCGATCGGGACGTGCTCGATGCGCTCGAGCTGGCGACGAGCTGGGACGCGTGGAACCGGCTGCGGAGCGCGCAGGGTTGCAGCGTCGCGCGAGCTCGCCGGCTCGTCGAACGCACGATTCGCTGTCTGACCGAAGGGAACTCCTCATGAGTGCAATCCGCCCCAACAAGGAACAATTTCTCGAGCTGATGAACGCGCCGGACGAAGGTCCGGTCGTGATGCTGAACCTCTTGAAGTTCAAGCCGCGTGAAGGTGCGTCCGAGTACAACAAGTACGGCGAGTCGGCAGTGCAGATGGTCGAGGCGCGGGGCGGCAAGGTCCTCTGGATGGGCAAGGTCGACCAGACGCTGATCGGTCCGGTGGACGAAGCGTGGGACGCAATCGCGCTCGTGCAGTACCCGAGCCGAAAGGCGTTCATCGAGATGACCTCCACCAAGGAGTACGACGCCGCACACGAGCATCGCGAGTCCGGACTGGAACGCACGTTGCTGCTTGCGTGCACACAGAGAGCCGGAGCGTTGTAATGGGACGCAAGATCCTCTTCATCACGACCGACCAACAGCGACACGACTCGCTCGGGTGCAACGGCGGCACGATCGCGCGCACCCCTGTCGTGGATGCGCTGGCCGCGGCCGGTGTCAACTACAAGCGCGCGTACAACCAGAACACCGTGTGCATGCCGGCGCGGTCCACGATGCTGACCGGCCAGTACGTGCGGACCCATGGCGTGATCGCAAACGGCGTGCCGTTGCCCGAGGATGCGCCCAGCGTCGCCGAATATCTGCACGAGAAGGCCGGCTACCACACCGCGCTGCTCGGCAAGGGACACTTCGAGCCGGGTTTCGACATGCAGTTGCACTGGCCGGAGAACTTCATGTCGGAGCGGGGCCTCGTCGGGCCGTATCGCGGCTTCGAGCATGCCGAGCTCGCAATGCACGTGCCCACCGTCGGGAAGCGCGCGTTGCAGCACTACGGCCGCTGGCTCGTCGACACGCACGGCATGGAAGCGGCGAAGGGCTTCTCGCCGTTGCTCGCCGCGGAACCCGGGGGCGACACCGGCGCGCCCGAGACGCGCGTCAATCCGATCCCACGCGACTGGTACCACACCGACTGGGTCGCCGACCGCACGATCGCATACCTCGATTCGCTCCCGGACGACGCCGACTGGTTCGTATGGATGTCGTTCCCCGACCCGCACCACCCGTGGGACCCGCCCGCGTCGGAACGCCGGCGCTGTGATTGGCGCGATCTCGATCTCCCGCCCGGCCATCCCGGTTCGAAGGAGAACATCGAGCGGGTGCTCGCGCAGAAGCCGGCGCACTGGCTCGCGTTGTGGGAAGGCTCGTTCGTCAACGCCGAAGGGGGTCCCGGCACGTACCGCCCCCAGAACGTGAGTGATGACTCGCTGCGCGAGATCAACGCGATGGTGCACATCATGAATGAGATGATCGACGAAGCGTGCGGCCGGGTGCTGCGCCGGATCGGCGAGCGCGGTTGGGACGCCGACACCGACGTCATCTTCACGACCGATCACGGTGAGCTCCAGGGTGATTACGGCCTGATCTTCAAGGGGCCTTTCCACACCGACGCACTGATGCGGTTGCCGATGGTGTGGCGGCCTGCGCCCTCCGCAGGTGTCACGCCGGCGGAAGTCGGTGAGCCGGTCGGGCAGCTCGATCTGGCGCCGACGTTCTGCGAGATCGCCGGGGTTGCGCAGCCGGAGTGGATGCAGGGCGCGCCCTTGCCCACTGCGCCCGGAAACGGTCGCGAGCGCGTGCTGTGCGAATGGGACTCGCAGTTCCCCGGCTACGGCATGCACCTGCGAACGATCTATCGCGACGGCTGGCTCTGCACCGCGTACGAACCGTCCACGATCGGGGAGCCCAACGGTCTCGAGGAGTTCTTCGCGGCGACCGGGATGTTCGGCGGGGGCATCGGACCGCGGAGCTCCGTTGCGTATGACGGGACAGAAGGCGAGCTGTACAACGTCGAGGACGACCCGTACCAATGGGAGAACCGGTGGGACGATCCCGCCTGCAAAGCCTTGAAGGAAGACCTCGTTGCGGATCT
Source organism: Acidimicrobiia bacterium (assembly GCA_035631895.1). Taxonomy (GTDB): domain Bacteria; phylum Actinomycetota; class Acidimicrobiia; order IMCC26256; family PALSA-610; genus DASQHW01. The sequence goes on from DASQHW010000229.1 coordinate 5,471, forward strand.
CTACGACAGCTTGCCGAACGAGCGAACCGTGTTGAAGGTCGAACGCCCCGCGTAGGTTCGCAGACTCGGGTTCAACGACGCCGGAGGTGCGCGGTCTGCGTGGCGATCGCGCACAGCCGGCCCTGCTCGTCCCAGAGCCGCGCCGGACCGGTCGCGTAGCCGTCGCCGATGTGCCACGCCTCGATCTCCTGCAGCACCCAAGGAGTCGCCGGCGTGCGTACGAAGCGGATACCGATCTCGAGTGAGAGTGACATGAAGTGGCCGTGCCCGACGAGTGGTCCGAGCGCCCGGCCGACCGCGGGACCGAGGACGTCACCGTGTACCGCGAGCGTGAGCCGGTCAGTTTCGCCTTCGAGCAGCCGGACCCATGAGAGAAAACGGCCCTTGCCGGGATCGTCGAGCGGGCTCACCGGCCGCCACGCCGTCTGCTCGTGGAAGTTGATGCGACCGAACGGGTTCGGGCGCTCCGCATCCGGCAACGGTGTGTCGGCCGGGAGGGAAACCTCGGGGAATCTCACTTCTTGATGCGCGAGCTCGGTGTCGTGCGCGGTACCGAACACGCCGTGCACGCGGAGCGCCGGGCCCTCGACATCCTCCACGCGCAGATCAGCGGCGACCTGCGACGCCCGGCGGCCGTCGCGCAGGACGTCGACGTCGATCGAGATGGCGCCGGCCGGGACCGGCGAGAGGAAGATGGCGTTCGCCGTGACGAGCTCGAGATCGGGACGATCGAGCGCCTCCTCCATCGCGCGCAACGCGGCGTACATGGAGACGCCACCGAAGATGTAGACGACCTTCCAGGCGTCCGGCAGGTCGGCGGTGAACCGGTTCGGCCGGCTCGGGTCGCGGGTGAGCATCGTGTCCGCACGCAGGTCGTGAGGCATCGAAACAGCCTACGCTGCGCCTCGTGGAACACCGCATGCCTCGATTGAAGCCGCTCCCTCGTGACCAGTGGGACGACGAGACGCGAGCCATCCTCGGCGACGGCGAGACGCTCAATATTTTCAGCACGCTCGCGCACCATCCGAAGCTGATGAAACGGTTCCTCGTCTTCGGCAACCACGTGCTGGGCAAGAGCACGTTGGCACCTCGCGACCGGGAGCTGCTCATCCTGCGCACAGGATGGAACTGTCGCGCGCCGTACGAGTGGGGCCAGCACGTCGCCGTCGCACGTGGCTCGGGCGTCACCGACGACGAGATCACGCGAATCACCGAGGGCGCCGATGCCGACGGGTGGGCTCCACGCGACGCGCTCCTCGTACGTGCAGCCGACGAGCTGCACCGTGATCAGACGCTCTCCGACGCGACCTACGCAGGCCTCGCGCAGCAGTACGACGAGCGCGAGCTGCTCGACATCGTGTTCACCGTCGGCCAGTACCACCTCGTGTCGATGGCGCTCAACACCTTCGGCGTGGAGCGTGACGACGGCGTTACGGGCGTGCCGTTCCCCGCACAGCCTTAGCGCCTTCCACCTGGGCTCCGAGCGCACCGACGCGTTGCGCGAGCGCGCGGTCCGAGGTCACGACCGTGAGCGACTGCGGATCGTGGTCGCGCCCGACTTCCTCGACGATCCGGTCGTCTGCAGCGTCACGCCCGCCCCGTTGCGCGTACGCGACGAGCACGCCGTCGTGCACGCCCTCGGGGAGCCCGCGAATCGGACGTCCGTCCAGCACCACCGCGATCTGGTCGCCGGTCTTCGCGGCCCGGGTCTGGAGATCGGTGACCAGCCGCCGCGCCGCGCTCTCCAGGTCGCGCCACCAACCGTCGGGACGGCTGCCGATCACGTTGTTGCCGTCGACGATGAGACGCCGGCGAGCCTCCGGTGCGACGAGATGGTGTTCACCCCCACGTGCCCGCGTGGAAGAGACGTGTGTCAGCTCGTCGTCGATGTCGAGCGTCTCGGCATCTTCGACGGCGAAGCCGGGCCGCGGGACCACCAGCACACGCGGCAGCGCGGCGATCGCGGCGTCGCGCGCCGAGACGTCCCCGCCGTACCACGCCGGATCGCGCACCTGTGACCACTTGTCGGCGCCCATCACGACCGCGTCGTAGCCGCGCGCGATATCGGAGATGAGCTGTTCGTCGGTGACCGTCGCAGCGAGCCAGGGCCGCGCGCGTCCGGCGCGCTCGATGGCGGCGACGCGAGCCGCGAGGGGAAGATGCGCGCCACTTTCCTTGCCGAGCGCGGAGCGCGACAGCACGAGATCCAGGTGATCGAGCGGCGCTTCGTGCACCGCCGCCTCGGCGATCGCGAGGTGCGCGATCGTCAGAGGGTCGAACGAGCCGGGGTACACGCCGCGTGCGCCGTGGGCGGTCATGTCACGGCCGGAGAATGGGCGGGTGCAGCTGCGTGGCAGGCCCGCGGCGGTACAGCGCCGCGGGCCGCCCGTCGGTGGGCGCGGTGTGGCCGGTCGCGTCGACGAAGCCTGCGGTCGAGAGCACCTTGCGCCGGAAGTTGCCCTCGTGCAGTGCCTGTCCCCACACCGCCTCGTACACGCGTCGCAGCTCGCCGAGCGTGAACGGCTCGTCGAGAAACGCGGTCGCGAGTGTCGTGTACTCGAGCTTGGCGCGTGCGCGTTCGACGCCGTCGGCCACGATGTGCGCGTGGTCGAAGGCGAGCGGGATGCCGTCGTCGCCGCCGATCCCCTCGATCGCGAGGTCGTCGACCGCCCAGAAGCGCGCGTCGGCGGCGTCGGAGCCCGCAACGGCAGGCTCGTTGTGCGCGGTGAACCCCACGTACGCGACCGAGACGACGCGCATACGCGGGTCGCGGCCGGGCGTGCCGTACGAGCGAAGCTGCTCGATGTGGCCGAGGCCGTGGCCGCCCCCCGCGACGAGCACTCCCGTCTCCTCCGCGAGCTCACGACGGGCGGCATCATCGAGGTCGTCGTCGGGTTCGACGAACCCGCCGGGCAACGCCCAATGGCCGCGGTAGGGATGGCCGTCGCGCTGCACGAGCAGCACCGACAGGCGGCCGGCGCGGACGGTCAGGAGCACGACGTCGACCGTGACTGCGACGCGCGGGTACTTCTTGGGGTCGTATGCGGCGAGGAACTCCGCCTCACCCTGCCTCTCGCGTGTCACCGGACCGCGATACCCGGGTTGTCGAGCATGCTCAGCCCCGTTCGGTGCGCAGGGTCTGACCTTCACGCATGGCCTTCTACTCGCACTGAGGATAAGGCGCGCAACCTCGTTTCGCCGAGGGTCCAAGGAAAGGCTCCCAAACGAACGTTTGATAGGGTGGCTCGACAGCATGGCCGACCAGCGCAATCGCATCCTGGAAGCAACGCTCGGCCTGATGGCCGATCATGGCGCCAGCGGCACGAGCATGCGCGCGGTCGCGGCGGCGTGCGGTTGCAACGTGGCGACCCTCTACCACTACTTCCCCTCCAAGCACGATCTCCTTCAAGCCGCGATCGCCCACCGGCGCGCCGGCGACCTCCTGGCACGACCCTTCCCCGAGGGCCTGGCCGGCACCGTCGAGCATCGCCTCGCCGCCTTGCTCGACCACCTGTTCGTCGGCATGACCGCCGATGCCGATCTGTGGCGCG
>DASQHW010000230.1:0-5867 GCA_035631895.1 Acidimicrobiia bacterium
GCATGCCGTCGCGGAGCTCCTCACCCGAGAGGTCGAACAGCAGGTCGAAGTCGAGGCGGTCCCAGGCGTGCTCGTACGCGATCGCGACATCAGCCGGGCCCGGACCGGGTTCGCGCCCGATCGAGACCCACATGAAGACCAGCAACGCGAAGAGGACGATCATCGCGACGACGAACACGATCACGCGCGGTGGACCTCCTCGATCGCGCCTGCGAGCTCGATGTCCTTGGCGGTCAGCCCTCCGGCGTCGTGGGTGGTGAGCGCGACTCGGACGCGGCGCCACCGGACGTCGATGTCGGGATGGTGGTTCGCTTTCTCGGCGAGGAATCCGATCCGCACGACGAACGCGACCGCGTCGGCGAACGACGCGCACTCGAAGGTCTTCTCGATCTCCTCCCGCACACGGCCCCAGCCGGGCAGGAACGCCAGCGCCGCCTGCACATCGGCATCGGAGAGGACGGCCATCGCGTCCATTCAACCCCACGCTTCGGCATGCGCCACACTCGGGGTGTGCCCACCGAGCTGCCCGACACCGCACCCCCCACCGACGTCGAGCTCGACCGGGCATCGTCGCTCACGCTGCGCTGGCCGGATGGGGCCGTCACGCAGTACGCGCTCGATGACCTACGGCGGAATTGTCCGTGCGCCGAGTGCCGGGGCGTGCGCGAGCAGGGTCGTGTCCCGGGTCCCGGTCCCCACGCGCCCGTGCCGCTCACCGCGATGGATGCGGAGCTCGTCGGAAACTGGGGTCTCATGATCCGGTGGAGTGACGGCCACGAGACCGGCATCTACGCGTGGAGCATCCTCCGCGCCTGGGCCGACGACCCCGACTGAGTCACGCGCTCTGGGGCTCGCGGAGGCTCCAGCGGAAGCGGTGGTGCACGAGCGCGCGGACGATCTCACCCGGCTGGGGCCGAGCGAAGTAGTAGCCCTGGCCGAGGTCGCAGCCCAGCTCGCGCAGCGCCTGCAGTTGCCGGCTCGTCTCGATGCCTTCGGCGGTCACCGTCAGACCGAGCGCGTGCGCGAGGGTCACGACCGCCTCGACGATCGCCGAGTCTTCGGGGTCCTTGCCGAGCCCGTCGATGAACGACTGGTCGATCTTCAGGACGTGGACCGGCAGCACCTTGAGATACCCGAGCGACGACTGGCCCGTGCCGAAGTCGTCGATGCCGATGCGCACGCCCATCGCGGCAAGTGCCTGGAGCACCGCAACCGCACGGTCGTGGTTCTCCATCAGCACGGTCTCGGTGACTTCCAGCACCAGCAGGGATGGGTCGAGCCCGGCCGCGGTCACTGCACGCTCGACTTCGTTCACGATGTCGGGGTCGACCAGCTGCCGCGCCGACAGGTTCACGGCGACGGTGAGCGGGTGACCGCCCGACGATTCCGCAGCCCATCGCGCGGCTTGCGCGCACGCCTCCCCGAGCACCCACGCGCCGATGGGAACGATCAGGCCGGTGTCCTCGGCGATCGGGAGGAAGTCGTCCGGTGGTGTGAGCCCGTGCTCGGGGTGGTCCCAACGGACGAGCGCCTCGAAGCCGATGACTTCCGAATGCTCGAAGTGCACGAGTGGCTGGTAATGCACGCGGAACTCGCCGTGCAGCAGTGCGTGCCGCAGCGCGGTCTCGACCTCGAGACGGCAGACCGAGCGCTCGCGCATCGATTCGTCGAACACCTCGATCCGGCTGCGACCCTGCTCCTTGGCGGAGAACATCGCGACGTCTGCGTCGCGCAAGAGACGCGCCGGCGTGTCCGCGATCCCGTACGACATGGCGACGCCGATGCTGGCCCCGAGGAAGACCTCCGGGACGTCGGTCAGCGCAAACGCCTCGTCGAACACCGATTGCACGCGCCGGGCGAGCGCGACGACGTCCTCTACCTGGCGCACGCCGTGGCACACGATCGCGAGCTCGTCGCCTCCGAGCCGCGCGAGCCGGTCACGTGCCCGCAACACGCTGTCGACCCGGCGCGCAACGACGGCGAGCAGCTCGTCACCGGCTTCGTGACCCAAGCTGTCGTTGACGATCTTGAAGTGATCGACGTCGAGCACCACGAGACCAACGAAGCGATCTTCCGGGCTGCACGCGATCGCGTCCTCCAGCCATTCCATGAGCATCACGCGATTCGGAAGCTCCGTGAGCGCGTCGTGCCGCGTTTGGTGCGCGAGCTCCCGTTGCGTGCTGCGGTGGTCGGTGACCTCGTGCGCCGCGCCGATCAGGTGACGGCACCGGCCGTCGTCGTCCACGACGGGAGAGACCTCGACGGCCATCACGCGGCGGCGTTCGCCACCTCCCCAGTCGACTTCGAAGGCGACGGTTCGCACCTCGCGTGCGGCGCGCGCGAACGCCCGCACGTGACCCACGAGTGCGTGCGGCGGCAACACCAGCCGCAGATCGCCGACGGGCACCTCGCCGTCATCGAGGAGCCGGCGATACGCGTCGTTGGCATATGCAAAGTGGAACGAGTCGTCACCGTCGACACCGACCACGAAGGCGGGGTGCGGAAGGAGGTCGAGCAGCTGTCTGCCGTCGAGGGAGAGGCCTTCGATTGTTTCCTGCCGCCGTGACACGTGACGCTCCCTCGTTGCCCTTCCTCGATTTTCGGCAGCGGTCGGGCCCACCTGAACGTGTAAGGCGCCCAATCAGGGGTGATGGAACCGGAAGGCCGGTAACGTGGCGTCATGAATTGCCCGGCCTGTGGCGTGCCGGTGCCCGAAGGCGCCCGGTTCTGCCCGGAGTGCGGCCAGCGGCTGGTCGTCGCGCCCGACGAACGCCGCCTGGTGACGGTGCTGATGGCCGACCTCGTCGGGTTCACGGCGCTCTCCGCCTCGGCCGATCCCGAGCAGGTGAAACGCCTGGTGGACGACAGTTTCGAGCTGCTGGTCGACGACGTCACCGCCTTCGGCGGGCGTCTCGACAAGATCGTCGGTGACGAGCTCGTCGCCCAGTTCGGTGCTCCGGTCGCGCACGAGGACGACGCCGAGCGGGCGGTGCGCGCCGCATTGCGCATGCATGACACGCTCGCCGCCCTCGCGCCGCAGCTCGGAGTCGCGGTGCAGATGCGGATCGGCGTGAACACGGGCGAAGGTGTCGTCGGCTCGATGCGAGCGGGCGGCGAACCCACGGTCATGGGTGACGTCGTCAACACGGCCCAGCGTCTCGAGAAGCTCGCGGCACCGGGCGAGGTGATCGTCGGCCCCGGCACCTATGCCGCCACCCGGGAGGTCATCCGGTACGAAGCGCTCGGCCCGCAGGGGCTGCCCGGCCGGGAATCGCCCGTCGACGCCTACCGCGCAGTCGCACCGCTGACGCGACCCGGGCGCCGGCGTGCGCACGAACGATCACCGTTCGTCGGCCGCGCAGCCGAGCTCGGCGCGCTCGCGCACGTGCTCGGCATGGCGGCGTCGCAGCGCCGTCCGCACCTTGTCCTCCTCTCCGGCGACGCCGGCGTCGGCAAGAGCCGCCTGGCCGCCGAGGTCGCCGGTCTCGCGGCGCGTGAACACGACGCCGTCGTGCTCGCCGGCCAGTGCGTGCCGTACGGCGACGCGAACGTCTTCGGACCCGTGGCGGAGGCACTGCGCCATGCGTGTGGACTCGACGGCGACGACACGCGCGATACCGAGGCGCGTGCACTTGTGCTCGCACGGGTGAGCGACGCGCTCGGCTTGCCGCCCGACTCGTCCGAGAGTGAGCGGGTCGCCGAAGGCCTCCTGTACCTGATCGACGGCATCACACGCCCCGGCGTCGATCCCGGTCGTGCCCGCGACGATGCGCTCCGGTCGGCGCTCGCCTTCCTCGAGTCGCTCGCGTTGCGCGCACCACTCGTGCTCACGCTCTCCGACGTCCATTGGGCGAGCGACGAGGTGCTCGAGCTGTGCGACCGGATGCTGGCACGCCTGCACAACCGGCCGTTCGTGCTCGTGGCGACGACACGCCTGGGGCTCGAGGACCGCTGGACGCCCGGCAAGGGACGCTACAACACGCTCGCGCTGCACCTGGAGCCGCTCGACGAGGCCGCGACCGCGGACCTGGTGCGCGCGCTGATGTGCGGTGAGGCCGACACGCATACCGTCGCCTTCCTGCTCGAACGGAGCGGCGGGAACCCCTTCTTCGTCGAGGAGTTGGTCGCGTTCGTGCAGGAGACTCGTGACGACGGGAGCCTGCGGGAACTGCCCGCGACGCTGCACGGTCTCGTCGCCGCCCGGCTCGACGCGCTGGAACCGTCCGAACGGTCGCTCCTCGAGGACTGCGCGGTCGTCGGCAGCACGGGATCTGTGAGCGCGGTGCAAGCGCTCGCTGCGCGCAATGACGCGCAACATCTCCTCGACCGGCTCGCCGAACGTGATCTGTTGCAGATCGACCGGGACGAGTTCCACTTCAAGTCCGAGCTGATCCGGGAGATCGCGTACGGCACCCTGACGAAGGCCGAACGCGCGCGCAGGCACGCGATGGTCGCGCCGGTCCTCATGGAACGCGGCGACGGCGGCATCGACCAGGCTGCCGACCACCTCGCGACCGCAGCCGAGCTCGTCGCCGAGCTGGGCGCGGTCGACGGTGTGCCGCCCGACGTCTGCGACCGGGCCGTCGACGCGCTGACGCTGGCGGCCGAACGTCACGAGGCGGTGGAGTCCTGGCCGCCGGCCGAGCGCCACCACGGCCGCGCCCTGGCTCTCCTCGGCGACCAGCCGTCCAGTGCCCGACGACGGGCGTTGCTCGGGCGCGGTCGCGCTCGCGTCCAGCAACGGCTCATCGACGGCGCGCGCGACGACGCGCTCACCGCGCTCTCGGAAGCGCGCGCCGCCGAGGACCGCCGCAGCGAAGCACTCGCCCTGACCGTGCTGGGCGAGAGTGAAGCGGCGGTCGGGGCCTATGACGTCGCCGAGGCGACGTTCGCCGAAGCGCTGGATATATGGCGCGAGCTCGCTGACGACTCCGGCGCCGCGAACGTGCTGCGAGGCCTCGGCATGACGCACATGTTCCGCGGTGATCTCGACGAGGCCGAGCGGTTCGTCTCCGAAGCGCTCGGCTCGTTCACCTCGACGGGCGATCAGCGAGGGTCTGCATGGGCACTGCAGAACCTCGCGTGGATCTCGTTCACGCACGGCAACATCCCATTGACCGAGAAACGGCTCGAGGAATCCGCTGATCTCTTCGGCGAGCTCGGCGACTGGGGCGGCCTCGGCTGGGCGTACGGCCTGCTCGCCTTCGTGCGCTACAACCAGGGCCGTCTCGACGAGGCCGCCGCGATCGCCGACCACATCGCGATCGAGGGACTGGAGACCGGGAACCGGTGGGCAGTCGGCATGATGGACGTGCTCCTCGCCAACGTCGCGTTGTGGAGCGGTCGAACGGTCGAAGCCGTAGAGCGCGGCCGCCAGTCGATCGCCTTGTTCCAGGAGATCGGCGACCGTTGGGGCGAAGTCATGGCGACCAGCTCGACTGTGCGCGCGCTCGCGCAGCGGGCGCCTCCGAGCGCGTCGGCCAGGCGGCCGTCGCCGTAGAACTCTTTGCCCCTGCGGAGCTCCGTGACCCCGTCGGTGTAGAACAGCACGGCGTCGTTCGGGCGCAGCTCGACGGTGACGTCGGCGTGGCGCACGGTCTCGGTCATTCCCAGCAGCGTGCCGAACCGCCCGATCGCCACCGTCGTCCCGTCCGCATAGCGATGCAGCGGGAGCGGATGGCCGCCGGACGCGACCGTGAGGCGGCGCTTGCCCTTGAGGGTGCGGAGGCGGGCGACGACTGCGGTGCAACCACGTGCGTCCGCCCGCAAGAGGGCGTCGTTCAGCATCGCGAGGATGTGGCGCGGCTTGGAGTGCTCCATGGCCGCGGCACGGATCGTGTAGCGGGTCAGCGCCGTTGCCGCGGCTG
>DASQHW010000231.1:0-12210 GCA_035631895.1 Acidimicrobiia bacterium
AGCCGTTGCCCGTCGTGGTCCGCGCGAGGCCGCACACCGGCGCCGCCGTACGCATCTTCGATCCGTGAAAGCGGGCGTCGCCGAAGGAGAAGACGCCGCCGTCGCTGGCGCAGAGCCAGTAGCCGCGGCCCGACGCCGTGGCCGCCATCGCGACGATCGGCCGGTCGAGGCGCTTGCCGCCCATGGATCCGTAGAACTTCGCGTCGCCGAAGCTGAAGATCCCGCCGTCGGTACCGGACAGCCACAGGCCACGGTGTGTGGGTGTCGAGGCTCCTGCAACGATGGGCTTGTCGACGCGGGGGAGTGAACCGAACTTCGTCGCTGCGCCGAAGCCGTGCACCGCGCCCCCCGGCCCGACGAGCCAGTAGCCGGCTTGCGAGGTGGCGGGCGTGCCGGCGGGTGGTGCGCTCGGCGGCGACGAGAACAACGACAGCGGCGAATACGTCGCGCCGAGCACCGCGCGGTCGTCGGCACGGAGCCACGTGCCCAGCACCGAGGCGTACACGGCGCGGAAGTCGACCGACGGCTTGAGGTCGCCGTCCTCGTCGAGGTCGGTGAGGCTCGGCTGGGTGCCGTGCAGCCCGCCCCTCACGTGATCACCGATCACGAGGAGCGACGACGCGGCACCGTGATCGGTGCCGCCGTCGCCGTTCTCGTCGGGCCTGCGACCGAACTCGGAGAACGTCATGACCGCGACCTGCCCGCGCCAGCGGGGGGCGAGCGTTGCGAAGAACGCGTCGATGGCGGCGTCGAGCTTCGCAAGCAGCTGCGTGTGGAACGCGGCCTGACCCGAATGCGTGTCGAACCCACCCATGGACGTATCGATCACGCGGATGCCCAGGTTGGCGTTCACGAGGTGTGCGGCGAGCACGAGCTGCTGTCCGATGTCGGTGTCCTGGGCGGGGAACGAGTACGCGGGCCGGATGCGCTGCGTGAGCTGCATCAGCTCCATCGCAGTCGTGTCGTACGCATCGCCGAGCGGACCGAGTCCCGACGGAGCGTCGCCGTAGCTCGCCACCGCGTCGAACATCCGGGCGTATGAAGCATCGCTGCGGTCGATGCCGAACGCGTCGCCGATGCTCAAGGGCAACGACGACGGGTGTGCCACCACCCCGTTCAGATGCGGGTTCACGCTCCCGTGCAGCGACACGCCGTACAGCGACTCCTGTGTGGTGTTCGGGAGGCCGTCGAGGAAGCGGCCCACCCAGCCCGTCGTCGGAGTGCCGCTGCCGCCCCAGCCGTGCATCCAGATGTCGGTCGAGCTGAAATGGCTGAGGTCCGGCGGTTGATAGCCGACGCCCCGCACGATCGCGACATTCCCTTGGTCGTAGCGGGCCTTGGTCTTCGCAAGTGAGGGGTGCAGCGCGAAGCCGCTTCCGATCGAGAGCCCGTTCGTGACCTTCAACGTCGGCCGCAACGCCGCGTAGGTTGCGTCGGCCGCCGGCACGAGCATGTTCAGGCCGTCGTTGCCGCCGCTCAGCTGAATGGTGACGAGGATCCCCTGGTCGTTCGCCACCGGTGGCGCCGCGAATGCCTCGAGGCGCGACAAGTAGGGGGTGACGGCAACGGCGCCCGCACCCATCGCGCCGAACTGGATGAAGCGGCGGCGCGACAAGCGCTGCTGCGTGAAGAAGGTGGGAGGCGAATCGGTCATTGTTCTTTCCTACGCGAGGTTCATGTCGGGCGACAGCATCACGAGTATCAACAGGTTGATGAACGTCCAGTTGCGCCACGCGTTCGTGTCGCCGCGCTGGCTCGTCAACCATGCTTCGAGCTTCGAGCGCGTGTGCGCCGACGGACTGTCGATGTCCACGACATCGAAGGCGTGCTGTACGGCACCGGCAACCGTCATGCCGACGATCGTGCCGAGGGTGTTCTGCACGTCCTTCTGCCACACCAGGTATCCGAGCCAATTGGCGCGCGCCCACACGCGGGACGTCGTCAGCCAGTAGCCGTTCGACCGCCATCCCGACACGTCGGGCGGTTCGAACAGCTGTTGACCCATCTCCTCCATCCACCACTGCGGATTCGCGTCCTCCGCCGTGATGCCGACCGCACGCATGCACCCGACGACCCATTCCGCAGGCGATCGCACCAGCCCTTGCCTCGCGCGAGTCGACAGGAACTCCGGGTGGTTGAAGATCGCACGCACGAGCGCGGTGATCGAGAGGTCGGCGGCGAGGAACCCGTCACCGAGCGTTGCGACGAGCGAGGTGTCGGGATCCGGATAGGCCAGGAAGGACCACAGCTTCTGCGCGATGAAGCGTGAGGCGATCTGCTTGTGGGTCGGGTCGTCGCGCAGGAGGAAGTTGATGATGTCGGGGCCGTCCCAGTTCTGGGTGACGCCCATGAAGGTCTTGAGGTCCGTGTCGTGGCGGTCCGGATAGAAGTGGTACTGCGTCCGGTCGCCGTCGAGCGTGTTGTGACCGGTCCATGCCCGTGCCGACGCCACGATGTCGGCCTGCGTGTACTGGTTGACCCCGAGTGTGAAGAGCTCCATCAGCTCGCGGGCGAAGTTCTCGTTCGGTTGCCCTTTGACATTGGGATCGTTGTCGAGCCAGATCAGCATCGCCGGTTGAAGCGACATCTGCTGGACGAGATCACGAAACGAGCCCGCCGCCATCGACCGGAACAACGCGTTCTGGCGGTACATGAGCCGACTGTCGGTGACCTTGTAATTCGCCGTTGCGAAATGGCCGTGCCAGAACAGCGTGAGCTTCTCCTGCAGCGGCGCCGTGGTCGTCGCCATGCGGTCGAGCCACCATTGCCGCAGCTTGTATTCCCTCTGCCAGTCCTGGAGGGTTGCGTCGGTGAGGAATGCGGGCTCGGTATCGGCGGGTGCCGACGAGAAGTCCAGCAGCTGGTCGACGGTGGTGGCCCACGGCTGCGCGGCGAGTGTCGCGATCTGGCTCGCGGTGCCTCCGAATCCGGCTCGCCGGAGCAGATGAGCGATGTCCGCCGGCTGCGGCACGACTGGTTCCCCCTCTTGGCGTGTCCCTGACCACGCCCGACGGGTGATCGACGCAGGAGGTGGCTGACCTTGAGCGACCGCGTACGCGATCGCGCAGAGATGCGCGCGGCGCGTCTACGGCAGGCCGGCGCCCGGCACGTCGACGGTGACAGCCTCGATGCGCCCGAGGTGTGCGGCGCGGGTCTCCTCGGGCAGGTGACTCGGCGCGGTGCACACGAACAGGGTGCGCCGATCGCTCCCACCGAGCATGCAGGCAAACGCGCCGGGGTGCGTCCCCTTCACCTCGTCCAGGACCTCGCCGCCTTCGCGGACCCGGAGGCAGCGCCCGGTCGCCGGGCACGCGGTCCAGACCGCCCCCTCGGCATCGAGACACATGCCGTCGACGGTCGCGCCGTGCAGCTTCGCCCATACCCGCCGGTTCGAGAGGCTGCCGTCCGGCGCAATGTCGAAGGCAGTCACGCGCCCGCCCATGCTCTCGCCGACCAGCAACGTCCGCCCGTCGGGCGTGATCACCGATCCGTTCGGGAACGCGACCGATTCGGCGACGACACGAGCCGTGCCATCCGGCTCGACGGCGATGATGCACGTGTCACGCGGCGCTTCGTTCGCGTACATGTCGAACCCGAAGTTGCCGACATACCCGCGGCCGTGGGCGTCGACGACCATGTCATTGCATTGCCCGGACGCGAGTGCGCCGAGATCCGCATGCAGCACGAGCTCGCCGTCGGACTCGAGGCGCAAGACGCGGCGGTCGATCATCGACACCACGAGCATGCGGCCATCCGTGAGCCACCCCAAGCCCGAGGGTTGCTGCGGCACCTCGACGATGGTTTCCGACGCACCGTCCGCATCCATCGCGAGGACGCGGCGATCGTGCTGATCGGAGAACCAGAGGCGGTCTTCGTGCCAGCGCGGCCCCTCCGGGAAGGCGAAGCCGTCGGCAACAATCGTCGTCGTGCGGGCTGTCATGGGCCCGGACCGTACTCGTCGTACCGCGTCGGGCTCACGTCGTCGAGATTCTGCGCGGCGGACTCCGGAAGTCGCGGTACGACCGCGATGGCCGCGATGAGGGAGCCGATCCCGGTCAACGCGATCGCGCTTCCGAGGCTCCCGAGCGGCCCGACGAAACCGGCGACGATGCCGAACCCTGCCGCGGAGCCCAGGACCCCGACGATCGTGAGCAACGCGTTCGACGTGCCGCGGACCTCGGTCGGGAACAGCTCGGCGTCGAGCGTGCCGAGCGCGATGCCGCCGGCACCGGACGTCAGGACGGAGATCGCCGACATCAGCCAGATCACGGGACCGCCCAGGAGGAAGAACACCATCTGCGAGGCGGTGGAGATCGCGAGCGCGACCGCCGCAACCGGGCGTCTGCCCCGTGCTTCGGCGAGACGGCCCCCGAGGACGATGCCGACGAGACCGGGCACGGCCGTCGTCACCGTGCGGAACAGGGCGACGCCGGTGTTCGAGAAGCCCCGATCGTCAAGCAGGTATTGGTTCATCAGCTGTGACGACGGCGCGCTGAACATGCTCGTGAGGAAGGCCGCTGCTCCCAGGAGCACGAAGCGCCGGCGGTGGCGCGTGATCACGTCGCGCAGGCGGCCGCGTACGACTTCTGCGTGCGTCGTGAGCGTGGTGTAACGCGTGGTCTCGGCGAGGTGGCGTGCGATGCTCGGGGCGAGCAGGATCGTGCCGGCGCCGAGCGAGAACGGCACCCGCCAGCCCCATCCGCCGAGATCGGCGAACGGCAGGACCACCACCGCGAGCGAGAAGCCGAAGCCGCCTGCCAACGCGAGCATCGACGCGGAGTAGGCCCGCGCCCGCTCGGGTGATTGCTCGATCACCGCGATGCCGGCGACGGTCGCGGTCGAGATCAACAACCCGCGCTGCAGGACCTGTGCGCCCGTGAAGACGAGCAGATTCGGGGCGACTGCGGAGACCGCGCACGCAAGGGCCGATCCGGCGACGCCGAGCAGGATCGAGCGGCGGCGGCCGCGCCGGTCCGCGAGCACGGTGATCGGTAACGCCAACAGCGCGCCGATGCGGGTGATCGCGAGGAGGAGGCTGATCCGCGAGTCGGAAGCATGAAAGGCGTCGCGAATCGGCCCGGACAGCTGGCCGAAGAGCGCGCTCGCAAATGCGACGACCGCCGCCGCGGCCGCGGCCGTTGCGAGGAGTGTGGCTTGCTCGGCAGTGAAGACCACCGGCGGCAGGCCGACGACCGGCGTCGGAGGATCCGGATCGGGTCCGCCGGTGAGTGCCGCTTCCAGCCTTGCGATGATGTACGCGACCTCGCGCTTCTGCGCGATGCGAACGAGTGGCCTGAAGAAGACGCCGAAGAATGGAATGTCGACGCCGCCGTCGGGGGTCACCGTGACGTGCGCACCGTCGCCGTCGGGCCTCACGGCGATGCTGACACCGATTGCGGGTTGCTGCTCGGGCGGGGCTTCGACTACCACAGTGCCGTCCGGTTGCGACGTTCCGCCGAGTCGCTCGACCGCAGCTGCGCGCACGGCATCGGGCGATGCGGTGAAGAGATGCGGTGAGGGTCTCGGCACGCGCGGCATGCTACGAGCGGGTTTGTGCAACGGCCCGGGAGGGATCATGGCGAAACTGGCTGTCGGCGACAAGGCGCCCGCGTTCGCGCTGAAGGACCAGCACGGCAAGACCGTGCGGCTTTCGGGGTTCAAGGGTCGGCGGGTGGTCGTGTACTTCTATCCGAAGGCCGACACGCCGGGCTGCACGCAGCAGTCGTGCAACCTGCGTGATGCGTTCCCGCAGTTGAAGAAGCTCAATGCGGCCGTCGTAGGGATCAGCCCCGATCCGGTCGAGAAGCAGAAGAAGTTCGACGACAAGTACGGGCTGAAGTTCCCGCTCCTCGCCGACACTGACCACAAGGTCGCTGAAGCGTGGGGCGTCTGGGGCGAGAAGTCGCTCTACGGCCGTAAGTTCATGGGCATCGTGCGCTCGGCCTTCGTCGTCGACGAGAAGGGCAAGCTCGCAGGCGTCTTCTACAAGGTGAGTCCCAAGACGACGGTTCCGCTCGTCGAGAAGGCACTCGGAGGCCTCTAACGGGCGACGGAGCGCGGCTCACCCGGCCGCGCCGGCCACGACGGTTTCCGAGCAGTTACCGGCCCGCGCAGATGCCTTTGGCTCCCGGTCTCGGGGTCTTGGGGCGATGTAAGGGTCCGGTCAGATTGCCTTCACGCGGCTGACACGAGCACGAGATGTTCACGAAAGCAACCCGTAGTCGAGTGACCAGCGGGACGAACGAGGCTTCTGGCGCGCGGTGGACACAGCACCGGCGGGTCGCGTTGCGGCGCGTCGCCAAATGGGGGAGGAACCTTGTCGCGAGGAAAGAAGTTCGTCGCGCTGAGCCTGATGACGTTCATCGTCATCATCGTGCTCGGTGCAGTCTGGGGTCACCATTCGCCGGCTGATCCGACTGGTCCGACGTTCAATTCGCTCGGCAACTATCCGAAGACCACGACCAACGTGCCGGTGTCCCAGGATGGCATCAATCAACTTGCGTCCGACGTCGGCCACCTTGGTGTGTCGGTCAACTTCACGTGGACGCTCATCACCGGGTTCCTGGTGCTGTTCATGCAGGTCGGGTTCGCGTTCTTGGTGACCGGTCTCACACGTGCGAAGAACGCGGCCCACATGATGATGATGAACATCGCGGCCTTCGCCGTCGCGCTGCTCGCGTACTACGCGGTGGGCTTCGCGTTCATGTTCGGCGGCATCGCGCCGATTGCCAACATCGGCGGCGTGTCACCGCTCACCGGTCTCTTCGGGCACGGGAGCGCGGGCATCATCGGGACTCACGGCTTCTTCCTGCAGAGTGCCGGAAGCTATGACGTCGGCGTGATGGTGCTGTTCCTCTTCGAGGTCGTGTTCATGGAGACGGCCGGATACATCATCATCGGCGCGATCGCCGAGCGCATCACGTTCGCGGGTTTCCTCCTCGCCGAGGTCGCGATGGGCGCGATCATCTATCCCGTCTACGGGATGTGGATGTGGGGCGGCGGCTGGCTCTCCCAACTCGGCACCTCGTTGCACCTCGGGCACGGCGCGGTCGACTTCGCGGGTTCGGGAGTCGTCCACGCCACCGGCGGATGGGCGGCCCTTGCCCTCGCGATGCTGCTCGGGCCGCGCATCGGCAAGTACAGGAGCGACGGCAGTCCCGTCGCGATTCCCGGCCACAACCTCGGCTATGTCGTGATCGGCACGCTCGTGCTTGTGTTCGGCTGGATGGGCTTCAATCCCGGGTCCACCCTCGGTGCCACCGACCTGCGCATCGGCCTCGTCGCCGTCAACACCCTGCTCTCCGCGTGTGTCGGGTTCGTCATCGCGATGGTCCTGACCGACGTGAAATACGGCAAGCCCGATATCTCGATGTCGTGCAACGGCATGCTCGCCGGCCTCGTTGCGATCACCGCACCGTGCGCGTTCGTTGCGCCGTGGGCCGCGGTCGTCATCGGCGGAGTCGCAGGCGTGCTCGTGGTGTACAGCGTCGAGTTCTGGGACCGCCGCCACATCGACGACCCCTGTGGTGCCATCTCGGTGCACGGTGTCAACGGTGCGTGGGGCGTGCTCGCGCTCGGATTGTTCGCCGACGGCACCTACGGCGTCGGGTGGAACGGCGTCGGCGCCAACAGCACGCACGGCGTGCAGGGACTCTTCTACGGCGACGGCGGTCAGCTCGTCGCCCAGGTGGTCCACGTCGTGGTCGGGTTCCTGTGGGCGTGGGGAATCACCTGGATCATCTTCTCGGTCGCAAAGCGCTGGCTCCAGCTCCGGGTCTCGCCGGAGGCGGAGATCGAAGGGCTCGACGTTCCCGAGTTCGGTGCCCTCTGCTATCCGGACTTCGTGCTGCACCGTGCACCGCCGGGACACGTGGGCGAGGGAGCTGTCGACGTACCGGTCACCACGTCCGCCGCCGAGCGAAAGGGGCTCTGACATGAAGCTCGTGACCGCGATCGTGAAGCCGCACAAGCTCGACGACGTCCGAGGCGCGTTGGAGGGTCTCGGCGTGCAAGGCATGACGATCACCGAGGTGCAGGGGTTCGGCCGTCAGCGTGGCCATACCGAGGTCTATCGGGGCGCCGAGTACCGGATCGATTTCGTGCCGAAGATCAAGGTGGAGGTCATCGTCGACGACGATGACGCACTGAAGGTCTCGGACGAGATCGCGGACGCGGCCCGCACCGGCAAGATCGGCGACGGCAAGGTGTGGGTGGTGCCCGTCGAGCACCTCGCACGGGTCCGGACCGGCGAGCTCGGCGTCGAGGCCTTGTAGACGGCGGCGTCCGGGCGACACGGCACAGGGAGACTTGCGCGCAGTCGCCCGGACGGATTATCTGCTCGCAGGCCGCGCGCAACGGTAGTGATCATCCGCGGCAGCGGCTCGTGTCGACCCCGTAGTCGGGCTTCGTTCGTCCCAAGAACGTGCGCTGACTGCGGGGTCGTACGCGTCCCGCGCTAGAAGCGCGTAAAGAAGGATGCGCGGATCGCAAGGAAGGCATCAAGATCCCGGGCCGGTGTCCGGCCGGGCACACGATCCGTGCATTAGATCTCCCCCTGGCCGGTGGGCGGCGCGAGGATCAGCCGCCCGCCTCACGACAGAAGGATGCCTTCCCATGCTCGATGTGATCTTTCTCGGCGTCATCGTGGCGTTCTTCGCGGTCGCGGTCCTCTTCGTGAAGGCGTGCGAGCGGATCATCGGACCCGACGTCGAGACGACGCGGCTCGACTCGAACGCAGACGACCGACCGGCCGCCGCATGAGCGGTACGGAAGCGGTGGTCGGCATCGTGTTGGCCGTGCTCGCGGCCGCGTACCTCGTGTACGCGCTCCTTTTCCCGGAGAAGCTGTGACCGCCGCGGGATGGACCCAGCTCGCCTTCGTCGTCGCGCTGCTGGCGATCAGCACGCCGCTCTTGGGCACCTACATGGCAAAGGTCTACGGCTCGAAGCACGCGCCCGGTGATCGCGTGTTCCTCCCGGTCGAGCGGGCGATCTACCGCGTATGCGGCGTCGATCCCGAGAGCGAGCAACGCTGGCAGACCTACGCGCTCTCGCTGCTCGCCTTCAGCTTCGCATCGGTCGTGGTCCTGTACGCGCAGATAAGGCTCCAGGAGCACCTGCCGCTCAACCCGGATCACCAGGTCGGTCCCTCGGCGGCGCTCTCGTTCAACACGGCGGTCAGCTTCCTGACGAACACGAACTGGCAGAACTATGCCGGTGAGTCGACGATGTCGCACCTCACGCAGATGGCGGGATTGGCGGTCCACAACTTCGTCTCTGCCGCGGCGGGCGCGGCGGTCGCCGTCGCGCTCATTCGTGGGCTGGTTCGCAGGCGCACGCAGACGCTCGGCAACTTCTGGGTGGACCTCACGCGCACGACCACCCGGGTACTCCTCCCGCTTGCCTTCGTGTTCGCGCTCGTGCTCGTGAGCCAGGGTGTGGTGCAGAACTTCCACGGCGCCAAGACCGTGACGACGGTCGCGGGCCAGCAGCAGAAGCTCCCCGGCGGTCCGATCGCGAGCCAGGAAGCGATCAAGGAGATCGGCGAGAACGGCGGCGGCCCCTACAACGCCAACTCTTCGCACCCGTTCGAGAACCCGAACCCCATCACGAACATCCTCCAGATCTGGACGTTGTTGGCGATCCCGTTCGCGCTCACGTGGACGTTCGGCAAGATGGCCGGCGATGTGAAGCAGGGCATCGCGGTGTTCAGCGCGATGTTCGTGCTCTGGCTCGCAGCGGCCGTCATCGTGATGCCGCTCGAGGCCAAGGGGAACAACAAGTTCGACAATGCGGGCGTGACCCAAACGGTCAGTGCCACCCAGGCCGGCGGCAACATGGAGGGCAAGGAGTCGAGATTCGGTCCGGCCGCGTCGGGATTGTTCGCCGCGTCGACGACGGGCACGTCGACGGGGTCGGTGAACTCGCAGCACGACAGCTATACGCCGGGCGGTGGCGCGGTGCCGCTCGTCAACATCATGTTCGGCGAGGTGGATCCGGGCGGGACGGGTTCGGGCCTCTACGGCATGTTGGTGTTCGCACTGCTCTCGGTGTTCATTGCCGGGCTCATGGTGGGGCGGACGCCCGAGTATCTCGGCAAGAAGATCCAGGCCCCGGAGATGAAGCTCGTCGTGCTCTACATCTTGTTCGTCGCGCTCGTCATCGTGGCGTTCGCGTCCGTGTCGGTCGTGTTGAAGACAGCGCTGAGCTCGGTGGCGAACCCGGGGCCGCACGGGCTGAGCGAGATCACGTACGCGTTCACGTCCCAGGCGAACAACAACGGGTCCGCCTTCGGCGGCCTCAACGGGAACACCTACTGGTACAACACCACCGGCGGCCTCTGCATGCTCGTCGGCCGGTTCATGCTGATGATCCCCGTGCTCGCGATCGCCGGGTCCCTCGGGCGCAAGCAGACGGTGCCGGCGTCGACGGGTACGTTCCCGACGAACACCGGACTGTTCGCCGCACTCCTCACCGGTGTCGTGGTCATCGTCGTGGGGCTGCCGTACTTCCCCGTTGTCGCGCTCGGACCCATCGTCGAACACCTCGTCGGCAAATTCTGAGGGGAGTGAGCATGGCCACCACACCTGAAGCACTCCCGCAACCGGAGTCACTCGAGCGCCCTCCGAAGGTGCGCACCCGGGCCGCGGGTGCGAGCTCGTTGTTCGACCCCGCGATCATGCGCCGCGCGATCGTCGATTCCTTCGTCAAGCTCAACCCGCGTCAGATGGCGCGCAACCCGGTGATGTTCATCGTCGAGGTCGGCAGTGTCCTCACGACGATCTTGTTCTTCGCCAAGCTCCCGTCGGCGAGCGCGCGCGACAGCGTCTTCACGGGCCTCGTCTCGGCGTGGCTTTGGTTCACGGTGTTGTTCGCGAACTTTGCCGAAGCGGTCGCGGAGGGCCGTGGCAAGGCGCAAGCCGACACGCTCCGCAAGACGCGTTCGGAGACCATCGCTCGCATCCGGCAGGCGGACGGCTCGATCGTCGAGAAGTCGTCGAACGACCTGCAGCTCGACGACCTCTGTGTCGTGACCGCGGGAGAGCTGATCCCGGGTGACGGCGAGATCGTCGAGGGCATCGCCACCGTGGACGAATCGGCGATCACCGGTGAGTCCGCGCCCGTGATCCGGGAATCGGGCGGTGATCGCTCGGCGGTCACCGGCGGCACCCGCGTGCTCTCGGACGAGATCGTCGTATGCATCACCTCCAAACCCGGCGAGACGTTCCTCGACCGGATGATCGCGCTCGTCGAGGGCGCTTCGCGGCAGAAGACCCCCAACGAGATCGCGCTCAACATCCTGCTGGCCGGCCTCACGATCATCTTCCTGCTCGCCACCGTGTCGCTGCAGCCGTTCGCGATCTACTCCCATGCGAGTCAGGACCTCACGGTGCTGATCGCGCTGCTGGTGTGCCTCATTCCCACGACGATCGGTGCGCTGCTGTCGGCGATCGGCATCGCAGGCATGGACAGGCTGGTGCAGCGAAACGTGCTCGCGATGAGCGGACGCGCGGTTGAAGCCGCGGGCGACTGCTCGACACTGCTGCTCGACAAGACCGGGACGATCACCTACGGCAACCGGCAAGCCGCGCAGTTCCTCCCGGTCCCCGGTGTCGACGAGAAGACGCTCGCCGACGCGGCCATGCTCTCGAGCCTCGCCGACGAGACGCCGGAGGGCCGTTCGATCGTCACGTTCGCGCAGGAACACTACGGGCTCGCTGTGCGGGAGATTCCGGATGCCGTGCTGGTGCCGTTCACGGCGCAGACCCGTATGAGCGGCGTGGACTTCGACGGCCATTCGATCCGGAAGGGCGCCGCCGATTCCGTGCGCCGGTGGGTGCAGGGGCAAGGAGGACCGGTCCCGGACGAGCTCGAGACCATCGTGGACGGCATCGCGACGCAGGGCGGCACCCCGCTCGTCGTCGCCAACGGCCCGAACGTCCTCGGCGTCATCTATCTCAAAGACGTCGTGAAACAGGGCATGAGCGAGCGGTTCGATCAGCTGCGTGCAATGGGCATCCGTACCGTGATGATCACCGGCGACAACCCGCGCACAGCCGCGGCGATCGCGCAGGAGGCCGGCGTCGACGACTTCCTCGCCGAGGCGACGCCCGAGGACAAGATGGCGTTGATTCGCCGCGAGCAGACGGGCGGCAAGCTCGTCGCCATGACCGGCGATGGAACCAACGACGCGCCCGCGCTCGCGCAGGCC
>DASQHW010000232.1:0-16233 GCA_035631895.1 Acidimicrobiia bacterium
TCGGGATGTCGGGCACCGGAACCCGGGGCTGGACACGCGGGCGCACGCGATTGTGTGCCCGAGAATCACCCGGATGGGTGAGCGCGTCCATCCGAACCCCTGGTGACGGAACGAGCTCATTCTTGCGACAGTCGCGGGCATGGGAGCTCCCGACGGCCGCTACGTGGGCTGGGCGTATCGGCCGCCCGCGCGTGTCGAGCCCGAGCGATGCAGCGCGAACTGGGAACAGGAGGAATGGTCGTTCTGGTGCAGCCTTCCCGCGGCGCACGACGGCCCGCACCAGGAAGCCGGCCTCGCCGAGGAGTGTCGCTATCTGGTGCTGTGGGACGACGCTCCCGGACACTCCGATGGCGAGCACGGCGCGGGCTCCGAAGGGCCACCGTTCTCCTGAGCCGGACGTCCGACCGGCTTCGACACGAATCGCGAACTTGCACTAGTCCCGGGCGTGCACACCGCGTTCGCGTTCTGCCGCGACGACGGCGAGGCAGTCGTCGCGGTGCGGGCAGCCGTGGCACACGTCCGGTGCCATCCGGTGCACGTGTCCGAGCTCGACGTGCCAGCATCGCCTGCAATCGCGGCACAAGAAGTGCACTTCGAAGGTGTCGGTCTCGACCACCGGCTCCAGGCGATCCGAGCCGCACGTCGGGCAATGCTCCAACGGGTACCGGAGCGCATGGTGCGACCGGCTGTCGGTGTCGTTCGACTGCGGCATCTGCAGCTCCCAAACGTCTTTCGTCGTCTTGATCGTCCCGCGCCACGACCTCGTGCGGCGAGAGTCGATGGAGGTTGCCGAGCGGGGACGAAGGTCCCTTGCGAAGTCGTGCGCCATACGTCTCGCCGCGCGAAGGCGCCGCAATTGCACCCGGGGTTCGGAACTAGTCTCACCGTCCGAATGCGGGATGGCGAACACTCCGCCCACGTCGCCGACGCCTCGCCGTGAACGACGCCAAGTACCTCTCGGGCCTCCGCGTACGCGTGCGTCCGAGCGGCGGTCGAGCTCTCGAGCAGCCGATCCCCGGAGCCGGCACCTTCGACGTCGGGCCGGTCCGGGTCGGCATCGAACAACACGAGGACACTGTGCGTTGGTCGGTGTCGGCGCGCACCTCGGCGATCGCGCTGGACGCCGTGGGGCTCGTGTGGGACGCAGGTGAGGCCGGCGACGATCCGCGCATGTTCATGCAGGGCTACCAGTCGTGGTCGCCGACGCGCACCATGCGGCTCGGGATCGATCGGGACCCGTCGCGTGATCCACGCGCGCCATCGCTGGTGCACGCCGCGTTTCACGCCGACCCCAATGTCGCGCCCGAAGGGGAATTGCGTTCGGAGCAAGTGACGCTGCTGGCACTGCGCCGTCCGCTCCTGCAATGCATCGGATTTGTGGCCGGCGATCGACACGCGGGGACGCTCCGCGCTCGGATCGTCGACGGTCGGGTCGAGGTGTGCGCGGAGGCCTGGCTCGGGGGTGCCCGCCTCGCCGTGGACGCGACCCGCTCACTGCACGACATCGTCGTCGATGAAGGTGACGACGCGGCGGCGCTATTGGAGGCGTGGGCCGGCCGCGTGGCACGCGCCGGCGAGGCACGCGCTGGTGCGGACTACCTCACGGGATGGTGCTCCTGGTACCAGTACTTCGAACGCGTGAGCGAGCGCGTGCTGCGGGACAACCTCGCCCGCGCGGACGCGTGGCCGTTCGAGCTCTTCCAGCTCGACGACGGGTACCAGCGTGCGATCGGCGACTGGCTCGCCACGAACGAGCGTTTTCCGTCCGGGCTCGACGGTGTCGCGGATGCGATCGACGCGTCCGGTCACACCCCCGGCATCTGGCTGGCGCCGTTTCTCGCTGCTCCGGGGAGCGAGATCGCCCGCATTCATCCCGAGTGGCTTGCCGCAGCACCCGGCGCCGACGGGTTCGCGATCGGCATGTACAACGACGCGTGGGGCGGGTTCATGGCGGTGCTCGACACGACGCAGCCCGAGGTGCTCGACCATCTCGCCACGACCGCCGCCGCGCTCGTCGCGGCGGGCTACCGCTATCTCAAGCTGGATTTCACGTTCTCGGCGGCGATGCCGGGTCGATACGCCGACCCGACCCTCGCGCCGGCCGAGCGCGTGCGGGCAGGCTTCGCGGCGATCCGGCGCGGTGCCGGCGACGAAGCGTTCCTGCTCGCCTGCGGTGCACCGCTCGGCGCGGTCGTCGGCGTGGTCGACGGCATGCGGATCGGCGCAGACGTCGCGCCATGGTGGGACCCGGCGCCTGACCAGGGTGAGCGCCTCCCCGGCTACGAGGCAACGACGCCGTCGACGCACAACGCGTTCGTCAACACGTGCACGCGCAGCTTCATGCACCGGCGACTCTGGGTGAACGATCCCGACTGCGTCATGTTGCGCACCGTCGACACGCACCTCGCGCCTCCGGCGGCCGAGGCATGGGCACGGACCGTCGGTTGCTCCGGTGGCCTCCTCGTGGTCTCCGACGACCTCGGATTGGTCGACGTGGGCGCGCGACGGCTGCTTGACGACGTGATCGCCCACGGGCGTGCCGCGGACGCAGACGCTCGCACCGGCCGTTCGCCGCGCTGCCTCGGGCTGCTCGACCCGGAAGGCCCCGCCGGCATCGCGAGCGCGGGCACCTCGGTGATCGTCGACCCGGCGTCGGGTGCGGCCGTGCCTTGACCCTGTTTTGCAACGGAAACGCCCGTCCCCGGGCCGTTCGGTTGCAAACACACGTCAGGCGAGGTCGACGGCCGGGCCGCCGTGGCGGGGACACGGGACCTTCGGCCCTCGTCGCGCGAGCAAAGGGGCGGTACCTCCCGAGCCTGGAGCCGCTGAGACTGGCCGACAATGGCTCGTGTGGCGTTCGATGACGTGACGAAGCGCTTCGGCGACGTCGTCGCGGTGCGCGACCTCACGCTGGAGATCGCGGATCGCGAGTTCCTCGTGCTCCTCGGTCCGTCGGGCTGTGGCAAGTCCACCGCCTTGCGGATGATCGCCGGGCTCGACGAACCGAGCAGCGGCACGATCACCATCGGCGACGAGGTGGTCAATGACGTCGAGCCGCGGGACCGCGACGTCGCGATGGTGTTCCAGTCATACGCGCTGTACCCGCACATGACCGTGCGGCGCAACATCGAGTTCCCGTTGAAGAGCCGCAAGGTGCCGCCCGACGAACGCGGGAGACTGGTCGCCGCGGCCTCGGAAACGCTCGGGCTCGGTGAGCTGCTCGATCGTAAACCGGCGCAGCTCTCGGGTGGCCAGCGACAGCGGGTGGCGCTCGCGCGGGCAATCGTGCGCCGGCCCCTCGCGTTCCTGATGGACGAACCACTTTCGAACCTCGACGCCAAGCTGCGCGTCCAGACACGTGCAGAGCTCATCGAGCTCCAGGCGCGGCTGCGGACGACGATCGTCTACGTCACCCACGACCAGATCGAAGCGATGACGATGGGTCATCGCATCGCGATCCTCGCGGGCGGCGCGCTGCAGCAAGTCGGACCGCCGCAAGAGGTGTACGAACGCCCCGCCAACCTCTTCGTCGCAGGGTTCATCGGGACGCCCCCGATGAACACGGTCGAAGCACGGGTCGTCCGCGAAGGGGAGACGATCGCGGTAGGGCTTCCGGGCGCGCGCCTGCCGTTGCCGGCACCGCTCGCGCACGCCGTCGCGGCGCGAAACGTCGAGCGCGTGGTCGTCGGAGTCCGGCCCGAGCATCTCCTGCTCGCTGCCGACGGCATCGTGCCTGCAACCGTCACGGTGGTGGAGTCGCTCGGGCACGAGCGCAACCTCGTCTGCCGGCTCGACGACGGCACGCTGATCATCACCCGCCAGGCGATGGACGTGCCCTGTCCCGGTATCGGCGACAGCGTCCGTCTGATGACCGATCCCGAGCACCTGCACGTGTTCGACGCGCGCACCGGCGATCGGGTGAACGTCCCGTGACGGCGGTCGTCAGCCCGCCGCGCACCGGGCCGCCGGACACCCCACGACCCGTTGTTCGACGCCACCGTCGGTTGCGCCGCCGCACGCGCGACATGTTGCTCGGCTACGCGCTCGTGCTGCCGTCGTTGCTCATCTTCGGCACGTTCATCTTCTATCCGTTCATCAAGAACTTCTGGCTGGCCTTGTATCGCACGCCGCCGTTTCCCGGTCTCCCGAGGCGGTGGGTGGGGATTTCCCAGTATCGAGACGTGCTGACGTCCCAGGTGTTCACCAACAGCTTCAAGGTGACGCTCGAATTCGTCGTCCTGACCGTTCCGATCGGCATCGTTCTCGGTCTCGGCCTCGCGGTCCTCGCGCATCAACGGCTGCGCGGCATGGGAATCTTCCGCGTGATCTTCTCGTCCACGGTCGTGACTTCGGTCGCGGTCGCCTCGCTCATCTCGCTCACCTTGCTGAATCCGCAGATCGGACTCATGAACTACTGGCTCGGCCGGACGGGAAGCCTGTCGCCGCTCGACGATCCGAAATGGGCGTTGGTCGCCGTCGCCGGGGTGACGATCTGGCAGAACCTCGGCCTCTCGTTCATCATCATGTCTGCAGGGCTCCAGGCCGTGCCCGACGAGTTGCTCGAAGCGGCCCGCATCGATGGGGCGGGCGCATGGTCACGGTTCCGCAACGTCACGCTGCCGATGCTCTCACCCACGCTGTTCTTCGCGGCGGTCGTCGGGTCGATCCTCGCCTTTCATTCGTTCGGTCAGATCGACCTGTTGACGGAAGGCGGGCCGCAGAACCACACGAACGTCCTCGTGTACAGCATCTACCAGACGGTCTTCAAGGAGAACAACAACGGCAAGGCGGCCGTGCTCGCGATCGCGCTCTTCGCGATGACGCTCGTGCTCACCCTCGTACAACTGAAGATCCTCGAGCGGCGGGTGAGCTATGAGCGGTGAGCTCAACCCCGGGTTTCAACACTTCATCGTCCTCGTGGCGGTGGTCTTCGCGGCCGCGCTCGTGCTCGGCATCGTGGGCCTGTTCGCGCCGCCCGCGGTTGCGCGGCGCGCCCGAACCGTGAATCGCTACGTGCTGTTGAGCGTGCTCTCGCTGATCGTGCTGTTCCCGATCTACATCACGGTCGTGAACTCGCTCTTGCCGGCCGACAAGATCGCGGCACGGCCGCCGACGCTCTTTCCCACCTCCTGGCTGTGGAGCGGCTACTCCCAGGCCTGGACGCAGGGACACGTCTCCTCCTATCTCTTCAACAGCCTCGTCGTGACGTTCTTCATCGTGGCGGGTCAGCTGGTGACCTCGATCTGTGCCGCGTACGCGTTCGCATTCCTCGAGTTCCCGCTCAAGCGCACGATCTTCGTCGTGTTCCTCTCGACGATGATGGTGCCGTTCGAGGTCGTGTTCTTCACCAACCTGCAGACCGTCGTGAGCATGGGAGATGTGCCGGTCATCGGCCGCTTCATCGGTCTCGACACGTACGGAGCGCTCGTGATCCCGTTCCTCGCCACGGGATTCGGCGCGTTTCTCGTGCGGCAGGCGTTCTTGTCGCTCCCGCGTGACCTGCGGGACGCCGCCGAGCTCGACGGCTACGGGCACATGAGGTTCATGTGGCGGGTCGCGGTGCCGCTCGCGAGGCCCACGATTGCCGCGCTCGCGCTGTTCTCGTTCTTCGAGGCCTGGAACCAGTACCTGTGGCCACTTGTCGCGAGCGAGCATTACCGCACGGTGCAGGTCGGGTTGCGACAGTTGAGCCGCGTGAGCCTCGACCAGATCAACGTGACCTTCGCGGGCACCGTCCTTGCCGCGCTCCCGCTGTTCATTCTGCTGCTCGTGTTCCAGAAGCAACTCGTTCGTGGTCTCACTGCGGGCGCGGTGAAGGGGTGAGGTCATGAGAGGTCGTGCGATCCTCGGGATGGTCGTGCTCGCGTCCGTGCTCGCAGCGTGTGGCGGCGGCAGCGGGGGAGGGCGAGCCGCCGGTCCGACGAGCGGGAGCGCGGCATCGGACTGTCCGCTCGGTGCGCTCACGTCGGCGAAGAAGCCGGTGGATATCACGTACTGGCACGCGATGCCCCGGGCGAACGAGGCGGAGCTGAAGAAGCTCACCGATCGGTTCAACGCGCAACAGAAGGACGTCCACGTCACGTTGTCGGCCGCCGCGACGTATCCCGACAACTACACCCGCTTCAAGGCCGGCCTCGCGACCGGCGCGCTCCCGGACCTCGTGCAGAGCGAGGACGCGACGACGCAGGCCATGATCGATTCGGGCGCGGTCCTGCCGGCGGCATCCTGCCTCGCCGCCGACCACGCGACGACATCGGACTTCATCACCCGAGTCGTGGCGTACTACAGCGTGAAGGGTGTGCTCTGGCCGATGCCGTTCAACGACTCCAATCCGGTTCTCTACTACAACCGACGCGCGTTCGAGAAGGCCGGGCTCGACCCGAACAAGCCGCCGGTCACGCTCCAAGAGCTGAAGGCGGCGTCGCAGCAGATCGTGCAGCGCGGCGGCGCGCCGTTCGGGCTCGCGCTCAAGACCGACTCGTGGTACTTCGAGCACTGGTTGGCGAAGGCGGGGCACACGCTGGTGGACAACGAAAACGGGCGGGTCGCACGCGCGACGAAGGTGACGTTCGATGATCCCACGGGCCTCGGGCTCTTCCAATGGATCGACGACATGGTGACCTCGAAGCTCGCGTTGAGCACGGGTACGAGCGATCTCGACCATTACCTCGCGGTGGCCAACGGGCGGGCGGCGATGACCATTGACACGTCGGCGGCGTTGGGCACGATCGCGCAGCTGCTCGGGGCGGGCCAGTACAAGAACGTGCAACTCGGTGTCGGCAAGATGCCCGGGCCGACGAGCCCCGACGGCGGCCTGCTCGTGGGGGGAGCGGCGAACTACATCCTGAAGCGCTCGAGCCCCGAGAAGCAGGCGGCGGCGTACGAGTTCGCGAAGTATCTCGCGTCACCCGGCGCGCAGTCGGAGTGGGCGGCGGCGACCGGCTATGTCCCGGTCTCGAAGTCCGCAGCCGCGATCGCACCACTCGCCGCGTGGTACGTGCAACATCCCGAGTACAAGATCGCGTACGACCAGCTGCTCTCGGGGGCGGAGAACGCCGCAACCGCGGGCGCCGTGATCGGTGCCTACGGTGCCAAGGGAGAGGGTGTACGTGGCGCGATCATCGACGGGATCGCGCGTGTCATCGATCACCGTTCCACGCCGCAGCAATCGCTCAGCACCGCTGCCACGCAAGCCGACGCCGCGATCGCCGAGTACAACAGCCGCGTCGGCTGACCGGCAGGGCCGAATGGCTCCGTGCGAAAGCCGTTCGGCCTCTGCCGGTCGGAGCGATGCTGTCGTACGGTCCGTGCATGTGGGCGAAACGCGTGCACGTCCTCCTCACGACCCTGGTGGTCCTCTCGTTCGCCGCCTGCGGCGGCTCATCCACGAAAGGCGGGCAGCCGAGCACCGGTGGGACCGCCAAAGGAGCAGTCAACCCGGCGGATTGCGGTCTGGACGCGTTTGCCAAGGCAGCCAAGCCCGTCGAGGTCAAGTTCTGGCACGAGATGTCCCGTGCGAACGCCGACTGGCTCGTGCAGACGACCAATGCCTTCAACCGTGCGCAACACGATGTGCACGTCACCCTTGTGCAATTTCCCAACTATCAGGACCTCCTCACCAAGTACCTCGCGGGGCTCTCGACGAAGGATCTGCCCGACCTGTTCCACCCCGAGGACACGACCGTGCAGCGCCTGATCGACAGTCAGAGTGTCGTGCCGGTGCAGGCCTGCGTCGATGCCGACCATTACCCGCTCGACGCGCTCCTGCCGCGCGCCACCGCATATTTCTCGTTCCAGCACGTGCTCTACGGGATGCCGTGGAGCTTGTCGAACCCGGTCCTCTGGTACAACCGGACGGCATTCACGAAGGCCGGCCTCGATCCGAACAAGCCTCCGCAGACACTCCAGCAGCTCAAGGAGTACTCGCAGAAGATCGTTGCGAGCGGGGCGGCGAAGCATGGCATCGCGCTGCGCGTCGAGCCGTACATCTTCGAGTTCCTCAACGCGAAGTCGGGCGGCACGCTGGTGAACAACGGAAACGGCCGTGATGCTCGGGCCACCGCGGCAACGATCGACGCGCCGGTCGCCCGTGAGATCTGGACGTGGTGGGACGACATGGTGCGCAGCGGGCTGGCACTGAACACCGGCGGCGCGACCTCCAACATCGATCACATGCTCGCGGTCGGAAATGGCGACGCGGCCATGACGATGGAGGCGAGCGGCGTCCTCGGGACCGTGAAGCAGGTGCTCGAGGCGGGGCGGTACAAGTCCGTGAAGATCGGCACGGCACCGCTTCCGTCGGTGCGAGGCGGCGGCGGTGTCCCCGTGGGTGACGGCTCACTGTGGATCACGAAGGCAGCATCGCTCGAGAAGCGCGGCGCGGCCTGGCAGTTCGTGAAGTATCTCGCGTCGGCCGAGCAGCAGGCGGCGGTCGCGGTCGAAGGCGGTTTCGCGCCGATCCGTGCCGACGCCACGCGAGTGCCGGCGCTCGCACAGCGCTGGGCCGCCGAACCGATCTACCGGGTCAGCTATGACCAACTGACGACCGGCGCGGAGGATGCGTCGACCGCCGGGTCGCTCATCGGCGACTACCAAGGCGTACGGGACGCGGTCAAGGACGGGCTGCTCTCGATGCTGACCGGCGGTCTGTCTCCCGAGGCCGCGCTGCAGAAGGCGCAACGCGAGGCGGACGCCGCGATCAAGGCGTACAACGACCGTCTCGGCGTCGGATGATCCGCAGGGTTCCGGTCACAGGTTGTGGTGCGGAGGAAGCAGACCTTTCGCGATCGCGTCGGCGCGCGCATGAAGGAGGGCGCCGGCCTCGTCGAGGTCGCGACCGATGGCGTAGGTGCCGTTCCTGACCTCACGGACCACGAACCGGCCGAGGTCGACGAGATCGGCGACGTCGGCATCTCTTCCCATGGCGGCGAGCCGTTCCCGGAACTCGGCGAACGTGAGGACCGGCCCGGGAGTGTGCGCCTTCTCGCGAGCGAGCTCCGCCGGCCGGTTGCGTTGCGCCGTCCACAAGCCGGTGTCGAGGAGGCCGCCGGACGGATAGAACACCGCGGCGCGCACATTGGTGCCGTTGTCGATCAGCTGGTGCGCGAGTGCTTCGGTGAAGCAGCTGATCGCAGCCTTGCTGGACGCATACACCGACGCGTACGGGACCGGCGCGATGCCGCCATCACCCGATGACGTGTTGACGACGACGCCCGGCTCTCCCGAGGCGATCATGCGGGGGACGAAGGCGAGCACGCCGTTCGCGACGCCGAAGACGTTGACGCCGAAGCACCATTTCCAGTCGTTCGGTTCCTGCTCCCACGGCAAGCCGCCGCCACCGGATGTCACGCCCGCGTTGTTGAACAACAGGTGGCACGCGCCGCAATCGTCGAACACCGTCTTCGCGAGCGTCTCGACGGACGCGTAGTCGGACACGTCCGTACGGACACCCACGACCTCGCCGCGCTCCCGCAGCTCCGAGACCGTACGGTCGAGCACCGGCTGCTCGATATCGGCGATCACCACCCGCGCGTGTTCCTCGAGGAGCGCTTCGACGATGCCGCGTCCGATCCCGTTGGCGCCCCCGGTGACGACCGCGACCTTGCCCTCCAGGTCGGTGAGGCTCATCCGCCCCACCGCACCTGGTACTCGTCCTTCCACCATTCGGCGCGGCGGACGTCGTCGGTCGTGGTCACGAGCGAGACGTCCTGACCGAGGTCGTCGGGCGTGGGCCCGATTCGATCGGCGATCGGCCGCAGCGCGTCGGTGTCGAAGCCGTAACAGCGCGCCGCGGTCTCGCCGAGCATCTTGCGGGTGTCGGCGACCGGGACGTCACAGAAGTCGTTGCGCAGCCGCTCGACGGTATGGGGCCACGTGCCTTCCGGATGGGGATAGTCCGTACCCCACATCGCGACGTCGCATCCGATGGCGTGCCGCCGGCGGATCTCCTCCTTCGACATCGTCGACGCACCGACGAAGATGTTCTCGCCGAAGTATTCGGACGGAAGCCTCGACAGGATGCCGCTCATCAGCGCCGCCATCTTCTTGGTCGTGTGGCCGCCACCGAAGTACTGGTCCCACTTCCATTTCATGTCCGCGACCCAGTAGCTCGCGCCTTCGGTGACGACGAACTTCAGGCCCGGGAAGCGTTCGAACGCACCACTGAACAGCAGATGGGCGATCGGTCGATGGGTCCAGAACACGACCTCCGCGAGGTAGATCCCGATGAACTCGTTCATCTCCTCGCGCGGCGCCTCTCCCGAGTGCACGTGCACCGGCAGACGGGCGTCCTGGCACGTGGCCCAGACGGCGTCGTACACCGGGTCGTTGTACGGCCTCCGGTCGCGCCACATGGTCGGGATCATGATCCCGCGGATCCCCGGCTTGTCCGCGAGCCACTCGATCTCGGCAACGGCGCGGCGGACGTCGTGGCAGATCGGTACGAGCCCGACCCCGCCGCGCCGCACGGGGCTCGTCGCGCACAACTCGACGAGGAAGCGGTTGTGGGCCCGCGCCCCCGCGAAGGCGAGCTCGGGGTCCTCGATCATCCCTGCGGAGAGACCGGCACCGAACGGCGGCGACTCCATGCCCGTGACCGCGTCGGCGTCGGGAAACATCACCTCGGCGGCAACGCCGTCCGCATCCATCTCCTTGTCGCGTTGCTCGGGATCGAATGCCCCGCGCAACCCTTCGGCATGTTCGGTCTCCCAGTGCGTGATGTAGTCGTAGTTGAGCTTCATCTGCTCGGCGCGCCCCGCCTGCCGTTCGGCGAGGAACGCGTCGAAGGCCGAGTGATACCGCGCGTCGAGGTATTGGCGATACTGCTCGCAAGGCAGGCCTGCGTGGGCGTCAGCCGAGATGATGACGTAGCGATCGCTCATGGGTCCTCAGTCCTTCTTGCCGAGCACCGAGAGGTCGTCGTAGCGCTGATGGACGTACGGCAGCAGCCAGTCGGCGGGCACCCGTTCGACCACCTCGCCGTGCTGACTCGTATTGACGCGTGCGAACTCCATCGACACGATGCGTCCGACGGGGATGTCGGCGATCGGATCGAGGGGCGAGTCGAACAGCGACAGCGTGCCGTCGATCGTACGCCCGTCCCGAGCCTCCTCGTGCCGGCGGACGTGCACGAGAGCCGGTTCCGTGTCGAATCCCTTTCCGTCGGGCGACGGGCTGCACTTGAAGTAGAAGTCGACCTTGTCGCGCGGAGGGATTGCAACGGCGTCACCGAGCACCCCCTTCACCTCGGCCAGAGGAAAGCCCATGCGCTCGAAACGCGCATGCACATGATCACCCGCGACCGCGATCGACACTGCACCGATCTTCTTCGGCTCCCCGAACGTCTCGCGGCCGCCGACCGTTGCCTGCTCGGTCGTCATCGGCATGAACAACGCGTACTCGCCCTCCACGCTGCCGTGGCGAGCGCGCACACCGAACCAGCCGGCGCCGAAGACCGGTATGCCGGTGCCCATGTCGACTGTCGCGAATCGCAGACGAGCTCTCGGCTCCGACGGTTCGAGCGGAGGCGGCAACACGGCGCTTATGACGTCGCTGTCGGTCTCCCAGACCACGGTGACGGCCGTCGACCAGATCGGAGCGGTGACCGCCTCCACTTCCCGGTTGCGTTGCTGCTCCGGTCGGCGCGCGCCGTATCGGATCGTCTCCATTGGTGTCTCCTCATTGCGCGTTACCAGGCCTTGATGACTTGCTCGGGATCGAAGGCGTTGCACGTCGAGTCAGTCGGGTATTCCGCCGGAGCGAGTGGCACTTGCACCTCCGCGACGGTCGGGCCGATGACGTCGCCGCGCTCCCGCAGGCGACCCAGGTCGAAGCCGTAGACCGCCGCGGCGTTCGTCTCGACCATCCGTCTGGTCTCGGCCGGTGGCACGTCCGCGAACGCCGCACGCAGCGCCTCGGTCGTGTAGGGGTAGCTTCCTTCCGAATGCGGGTAGTCGGCCCCCCACATGATGCGATCGACCCCGACCTCGTACCGCAACGGGCTCTCCGACGGGCGCAGGAAGCTCGCGCCGACCCAGAAGTTGCGCCGGAAGTACTCACTGGGGGTCAACGACATCTGTTCGGCCACCGCGCCGAAGAACATCGCCTCGGCCGCTCCGCCATGCGTCATGCGGCGATGGAACCAGTCGAGGGTGTCGAGCCCGCGCGGGATCCAGCTCGTGCCCTGCTCGGTGAGCACGACGCGCAGGTTCGGGTGACGCTCGAGCACGCCACCGAAGATCAGGTGCCAGACCGCGCGGTGCGCGTACCAAGCCAGCTCGATGAGCATGATGGCTCTGGCGGCGACGTGCTCGCCGAAGTCGGGCAAGCCGCTGCCCGCGTGGACGTTGCAGATCACGTCCAGCTCTTCGCACAACGACCACAGCGGTTCGTAGTGCGGATCCCACAGCGGCGGGAGCCTCGAGTTGGGCGCGACGTTCGGCAGCAGGATTCCGCCGAACACGTCAATGTGCTGCTTCGCCCAGCGGATCTCGGCGAGCGCGTCGTCAAGGTCGTTGAGGAAGACTTGCGCACACCCGGCTCGCCGGCCGGGTGCCGCCGCGCAAAAATCCGCCAGCCAGCGGTTGTGCGCCTGCACGCCCGCCCAACGCCGCGGGTAGTCGGCCTTGGTCGGTTCGAGGGCGGTGAGATTGCTCTGCGCAAAAAATGGGGGCACGGTGTTGGGGAACAGCACCTCGGCGACGAGACCCTGCGATTCCGTCTCGGCGAGGCGGCGGTTGCTGTCGTAGTTCCGGTACGCCGTGGCCGCGAGCAGATCGGCGAACGGGTTGACGTACGCGTCGGCCCACGCGTCGAACTCGTCGTGCCAGCGGGACTCGAGATAGGGCCTGTAGTCGCGGAGCGCGGCACCGGCGTGACCGTCTACCGAGATCACCGTGTATCGATCAGTGGTCGTGCGTTCAGCAGGCGCCATCGGTGTCACTCCACGGATCGGTGAGGCGGCCATCTTGCATACACGCGCCGCGCGGCTGCAAGAGGACAGTTGTCGGCGGGGCGACGCGCACGTTGTCGCGGCGGCTGACGGGGCAATGATCCATCAAGGCGGCGGTCGTGTCCGCGCCTTGTCGGTCGTGGTCCTCCTGCTGTTGCTCGCCGTCGCAGTCACGCGTTCGCCGTTCATCCTGCTGCACGGCCGGTTCTGGGCGGAAGAAGGAGCGGTCCACTTCCGGCATGCCTTCTCCGACAGCAGCCCGACGCACATGCTGTTCGTCTACAAGAACAGCGGCTACCTCGACCTCTTCTGCAATGCCGCGACATGGGTTGCCGCGCGAGGGCCACTTGTCGACGCGCCGCTCGTCACCGCGTGGTTGTCGTTCGGCGTGTTGGCAGCACTGTTGTGGGTGACGCTGTTCTGGCCCTCGGAGCTCCTCCCGACGCCGTTTGCCCGTATCTCGGCCGGAGTGCTGCTCGTCGTCGGAACGCTCGCGGTTGCGGAGGTGTGGCTCAACGCGCTCGAGGCGCAGACCTACTGGGCACTCCTCGCGCTTCTCTTGCTATTCGTGCCCCTCTCGAGGCTGCGCCGGCGGCGGTTCCTCGTGGGTACCGGATTCCTGGCGATGGCGGCCCTCTCGGGTGTCTACGCGGACGCCCTTGCGCCACTCTTCGTCGTGCGGGCTCTGCAGCAACGCACCCGACGACACATCGTCCAGGCGGCGGTGCTTTGCACGAGCGCGCTCCTGCAATTCGCCATCGCCTTCGCGCTGCGCACCTCCGGTGATGTGTCCTCCAAGAAGCTTGTCTTCCGAGGAGCCGGGAGCGTGGCGAGGGCGACAGCCGGCTGGCATGTGGCGGGCTTTCTGTTCGGTCAACAGAACGCTCGCACCTTGATCGACCACACGCGCTCGAAACTCGGTCTTGTGGTGCTGTGCGTGTTCGCGGTGGGGGTGCTCGTGTTCATTGCTACATTGCTCGCCCACACTCCGAACGCGCGGATCACGCTGCTCCTTGGCGGCGCGCTGCTCCTCGAGGAGGTGCTCGTCAACTACGGCGCCGGCAACATCGCGGGTGGGCGCTTCGCCGTCGTGCCGATCGGGATCCTCACGTTGATGATGGTGCACGGCGCAGCGACCGCGCGCCCGAGATGGTTGGCCAGGGCAGGCGCAGTGCTTTGCGGCATCGTCTTCGCCTTCGGGCTCTCCGGTTTCTGGACCTACCAGGCCACGACGCTTCGGTGCATCAACTGTCCTCGTTGGGACACCCAAGTGCGTCAATGGCGAGCAGGGCAGACCGACCGGCTCGCCATCTGGCCCTACCCCGCGTGGTTCGTCACATTGCAGCACCGGGGTAGTCGGACAGCTCGCGTCGACGCGCCGGCGATGCGCCCGGCAGCGATACGTAAGATCGCGCCATGGCCACAGCTTCACCCTCACCTACGCCGAATCCCAACGCCATGAAGTTCACGCTGAGTGTGACGCTGCCGTCGACCATGAACGTCAGGAGCGTGCATGCGGCGGCCGGCGACAAGTTCGCCGAGGCCATCTTCGGTGTGGGCGGCGTCGCCTCGCTGTTCGGCGTGAACGACTTCGTGACCGTGACGCGCGAGCCCGACGCGGACTGGGGCCCGATCGTCGCCGCCGTGGAAGCCGCAGCCGAGGCCTATCTCTAGCCGAGCACGCTCCATCGCCACTGCTTCGTGGGAGAGTTGCCCGTGCGTCTCGTTCTGCTCGGTGCGCCGGGCGCCGGCAAGGGCACCCAGGGTGTCGTCCTCGGGCGTCGCTTCGGCGTCCCGCACATCTCCAGCGGCGACTTGCTTCGCAGGCACGTCGTTTCGCAGAGCGAGCTGGGTCGGCGGCTCGGCACCTACCTGTCGCGTGGCGAGCTCGTCCCCGATGACCTCGTGCTCGCGGTCATCGGGGACGCGATCATCGCAGCGATGCGGACGGGCGGATACATCCTCGACGGCTTTCCGCGCACACTGGCACAAGCGGAGCAGGCGTACGCGCTCGCGGAGCCTGCCGGCCTCGCCGCGGACGCGGTCGTATATCTCGCGGTGCCGGACGACGAGGCGCGTCGACGGTTGGCGGGCCGGGAAGCCGACCGCACGGACGACGCCGATCCGGCGGTGATCGAGCGGCGGCTCCGGCTCTTCCACGCCGAGACGAAACCGCTCCTCGACTTCTACGCCCGGCGCGCCATCCTCGTCACCATTGATGCCGTGCAGAGTGCCGAGACCGTGAGCGCGGCGATCTTCGCCGCGCTCGCCGACCGTGAGTTCCCCACCGCCGGTCGCGCTGACGGGCGCGGGGAACCGGCATGACTCGTCAGCAGCCGGGGTCTCGTTGAACCTTGTAGGAAGTGAGCACGCCGTTGATCGTCCAGGAGAAGCGCACCTTCGCTTCGCCGGCGGTCGCCTCCGGTTGCAGCGTCACCCCGAGCGGCATCGTGAGGAAGTGATACGTCCGCCCACCCGCGAGCGTCGTGAACTGCTGTTTGCTCACCACCGTGACGCCATTTTGCGAGAGGTTCCAGTGCACCACGGTGTTGGCGGGGAAGTAGTTGTAGCCGACGTGCAAATACTGGCAACTCTTGAGGTCGACCTCGAAGATGTTCGGCGGGTGGCTCGTCGCGCGCGTGAACTTCCACACGGCTCCGGCGGTGAAGTCGTCGACGTACAGGTTTCCGGCAGGATCGAAGTCCAGCGCGTATGCACCGGCGCACGAAGTGGAGGTGAATCCGCTCGCGAACGTCGAGACAACACCGGGAGCGCTCATGCGCACGATTCGATCGGTGCTCGTCGCAAAGACGTTGTGTGAAACCGGATCGAATGCGACGTTGAGCGGGCAATTGAGGCCCGACGCCCACAAGGTGTGGTCCGCGAGGACGGTGCCACCGGGCTTCACCTGGAAGACACGGCCATTCGAGAAGTCGGTCGTGAAGAGCCGGCCGCTCGGGTCGAATCGCAGCCCTTCGACGTCGGTCAAGCCCGACGCGAAGAGGGTCGGGCCGGTGATCGTCCCGGCGGCGAACTTGTAGATCGTGCCGTCGCCGCCACATCCGACATAGAAGTTGTTCGTTGCGTCGAAGGCGAGCCCGGACGTGAAGTTGGGGCACGGAGATGCGAAGGACGAGGGGCTCAGCGGGGCACCGGAAGCCGAGAAGCGGAAGATCGGTCCGGAGGCGTGTTCCTTCGCGTATACGTTGCCGCCGGAGTCGATTGCGATCTCATTGGGCGCCGTTATCGACGCGAATACGGACTTGATGCCGGACGTGGCTCCG
>DASQHW010000233.1:0-8716 GCA_035631895.1 Acidimicrobiia bacterium
CGGGCCCGAGCGGGTGGACTGGGTCGACTACAAGAAACGTCTCGCGAGCGTCGACATTCAGGCCTTCGCGCGCGCCGCGCTCGCAAGAGCGGGCACTCGGGTGCTGTGGTACGTGAGTGCCCCGGGATACATCACGCACAAGAACGTCTGCGAAGCAATCGACAACCTGTTCGCAGCCTCTCGGCAGCGGGTGACGCGAACGCAGCCCGATCCGAAGATCTTCGAGAAGCCGTGGCTGGACGAGTTTCTCCCCCGAGCCGCGGGCGGCTGAGTGTCGGATGCGACGACGTCGGGTGTCGCGCCGGCGAGGCTTTTCGGACGGGTGCTGCTGCTGATCGTGCTCGTGGCGCTCGGCATCCGCGTCGCCTACGTCGCGGGGGCGAAGTCGGGGCCGTGCGCCATCACGCTGCCCAACGGCAGGGTTGTCGGCAGCTCGCCGAGCAAGTGCACGGGACCGAACGATCAGATCTTCTACAACGGTGAGGCGAACTCCGTGGCGGACGGTCATGGCTTCAACGAGCCGTTCTGGACGGTGACGCATCCCGGCCAGAAGGCGCCGCCCGCGGCCGACCATCCACCGCTGACGGTCTTCGTCCTCGCGCCCGTGGCATGGCTCGTCGACCACCCGCCGCTCTCGTGGGTGATCGACGAGCCGCTGCACGACCATGTGCGCGAGCACCGCTACACGATGGTCGTGCTCGGCACGCTCCTCGTGTTGCTGATCGGTCTCCTCGGCAGGCGGATCGGTGGTGATGCGGTGGGTCTGGTTGCGGCAGGTATCGCAGCCCTCAACCCGAACATGTGGGTCAACGACGGCCTTGTCATGTCGGAGACCGTCACCGCGCTCACCGTCGTCGGCGCGATGTGGGCCGCGATCGCACTCTGGGAGCGACCGACGCTGCGCCGGGCGGCGGTGCTGGGCCTGCTCTGCGGGCTGGCGACCCTCGCGCGTGCCGAGCTCATCCTGTTCGTGCCGTTGCTCGCGATCGTCGTCGCGTGCACCGTGCCGAAGCCATGGTCCGACCGCACTGCGCTCGCACTCGC
This sequence comes from Acidimicrobiia bacterium, assembly GCA_035631895.1. Lineage (GTDB taxonomy): Bacteria > Actinomycetota > Acidimicrobiia > IMCC26256 > PALSA-610 > DASQHW01. Next base: position 1,045 of record DASQHW010000233.1, read on the forward strand.
GGCCGTCGTGATGTCGTTCCTCGTGATCGCACCGTGGGTCGGCTTCAACCTCGTCCGGTTCCACGACCGCACGTTCATCTCGACGAACGACGGCATCGCGCTGCTCGGCTCGAACTGTGATCCCGTGTACTTCGGCAACGGGATGGGCCTGACGTCGCTCGGCCAGTGCCTCGAGTCCCCGGCGCCGCCCGGCGATCAGTCACAGGTGGCGAGCCGGTATCGAAGCAAGGCGTTCCACTACATGAGTGCGCACAAGGGCCGCGTGCCGCTCGTGATGCTCGCGCGCATCGGGCGCACGTGGAGCGTGTTCCGGCCCGGCGACATGATCGACTTCAACGTCGGCGAGGACCGCGATCGGTGGGTCACGCGCCTGGGTTTGATCTTCTACTACCCGACGTTGCTCCTCGGGATCGTGGGCGGGGTCGAGCTCTGGCGCCGCCGGCGGCGCGTGTGGTGGGTGCTCCTCGTCCCCGCGATCGCGGTGACCATCGGGGTCGCGTTGACCTACGGACAGACGCGGTTCCGCGCCGCCGCCGAGCCATCACTTGCGTTGTTCGCAGCGGTCGGGATCGTCACGTTGCTGCGAGCCCTGACGGGTCCCGGCGAACGGGAACGGGCGCCGGAACCCGAGCGCGAGCCCGCGGTCACGGCCTGACGGTCACGTGCCGAGGGTCACACGCTCACCGTCTGGGCGGGGCTCTCCTCGGCGAGCGAGGCGGCGTCGTGCTCGGCGGTCGGAAGCCGTGTGACCGCGACCGCGGCGACGGCATAGACCAAGAGCGCGGCGAACTGCACCATGCGGAAGCCGAGCGCCATCGACAGGATGGTCGTGAGCACCGATCCGACGACCGAGAAGAAGCCGTTGACGGCCCACGCCCAGGCGACGTACTCCTCACCGTGATCGGTGAGCGCCGCGACCCGGCCGAGGCCGAGCGGCATGAACATGCCGAGACACAGGCCCAACGGCATCAGCACGACGACCGCGACCAGCACCCGGACGGCAAGACCGGTGGAGAGCAGCGGGCCCGTCAGCAGCGGTGGCAGACCGAAGAGATAGAAGATGGTCAGCAACGCGAGTGTCACGAGGAGTGCAGGCATCACCCGGCGCGGCTCCGCGGCGAAACGCCGGCTGAGCAGCGCACCGATGCCGGTGGACACCAGGATCGACGCGAGGGTCACGGTCAGCGAGTACGTGGGATAGCCGAGGAACAACACGAGCCGCTGGATCATCGTGATCTCGAAGAACATGAACCCGAGGCCGAGCGCGGCGAAATACACCGCCGAGGTGCCCTTCGCGGGAAGCGCGCGCCACTTGCGCCGGACGGCGAAGAACGGCGCAAGGAGGAACACGGCCGCGTAGACGAGCGAGATCGCGAGCAGCAACAGCAGGACCCGTTCGCCGATGACGTCTTCGGGGTTGGTGACGTCGAGCGGTTGGGCGATGTGCGCGAGGACGGTGCGGAAGCGGGAGAAGTGCCAGAAGTACGGCGCGTCGTCGGAGATCGGTCCGATGGCGCGATTCGCGTGGTCGACGATCGAGGTGACCTCCGCCGGAGTACCGGTGGCGAGCCGGCTCACGATGCTGCCGTCCGGCTGGCGGCCGGGGGCCGCGACCACGTGCTCGCCGGGCAGGTTCTGGACGCCGGCGACGAACCCGGCTGCTTCTGCGGGGGTGATCGGCGTGCGCTTGACGATGATCGTCGAGAGGTCGCCGTGGCTCGTGAGCTCGGCGGCGACGAGGAGATGGTTGTTCGCATCGCGGACACCGAGCTCCTCGAGCGCCTTCCGGGCGGTGACGACGTACCGGCTCGTTCGGTTCGGTGCCTGCGTGAAGTTCAGCTCGCCGAACTGCACCGCCATGATGCCGTTGTCGGTCAGGTGCTTCATCGTCTCCTTGATCATCTGCGTCGTGTACAGGTAGCTCTCCGACAAGACGAAGGCCCCCGACGACGCGGCATTCGTCGCGGCGTAGCTGTCGGGCGCGACGTACCAGACGAGGTTGTATTTCGTGTTGCTGCGCGCGAGGTAGGAGCGTCCGTCACCCTGGTGGAGGTGGACGTCCGGTCGTTCCGCCAGGCGACCCGTGTAGTCCTTGAAGTGATCGGTCAACAGCGAAGTGGTGACCGGGTTCAACTCGACGGCCTCGATGTCGGGTGCCTTGAAATGCAGGGACGACAAGATCTCCTGGCCGCCGGCGGATCCGATGATCAGCTCGTGCGCCGGTGCGCCGCCGAGGACCCGGAACGGGATCGAGCGTGAGTCCTTCTCGTACTTCGTGAGTGAGCCTGCGTTCCCGTTGAAACGGCGGATACCCGACCCGAACGTGCCGACGTGCACGAGGAGGTAGTTCGAGTCGTCGGGACCGATCTGCACGACGTCGACGCGGAACACGGGCCCCCAGGCGGAGTACTTCGCGTTCTGCACGTGGAGCTTCGTTTCCTCGGTGCGTACGTCGGGGAGCTTGAGGATGCTGCCGCCCTGCACGGGGAAGACGAGCACCACGGTGGTCACCGCCGCGAACCCGAACAACAGGGACCTCGGTGTCGAATACAGCAGGCCGACGACCGCGAAGACGAGCGCGGCGAGCATGATCAGCCGCGGGGGGCCGACGCGCGAGATCAACGGAATCGCGAGCAGCGCCCCCAGCGCCGCACCGACGAGGTCGGAGAAGTACATCCGGCCGACGGCCGGGCCGGCCCTACCGAGCAGGATCGAGACGATGACGCCGAACGCGATGAACGTGGCGAAGATCGCGAAGCATATTGTTGCGAGCGCGAAGAGGTTGCTGAACGACGAGCGGGACCCGTAGTCCCAGATCGCGACCGTGTTGACATGAAGCTTCGCGACGACGAGATAGCCGATCGCGATGCTCACGGCTCCCCAGATGGACGACAGGGCGATGATGCGTTCCGTCGACGACGCCCGCAGACGCGAGGAGATTGCGACCAGCACACCACCCGAGCCGATGCCGAGCAGCGCGAGCCCGATCACCAGATAGGTGTAGTAGTACCAAAGCTTGTACGAGACGATCCTGGTGTAGCCGACCTCGAGAAGGAGGCCTGCGAGACTGACGAGGAAGATCGCGAGCCAGCGGGGCATGCGAGTCGTGTCGCCCCGAACGGCAGTCATCGTCAGTGTCCCCCAACCGGTATGCAAGCGATGGATCACGCCTCGATGGCAGGCGGATGGTACTGCAACCGCCGGCGGGCCCGAGTGCAATGTACGGGCGCATGACGGTCGCCGAACGACAGGCACCGAGCGTACGAGACCCGGCGTACATCGGCGGCCTGGACGGCTTGCGCGCGATCGCGGTTGCGGCCGTCATCGTCTATCACTTCTCGCCGTCCGCACTGCCCGCGGGGTTCCTCGGCGTCGACGTGTTCTTCGTCGTGTCGGGCTTTTTGATCTCGCGGTTGCTCGTGACCGGCATCGCACGCAACGGGCGCGTCTCGCCGGCGAACTTCTGGGGGAGGCGGGCGCGTCGCCTCCTCCCGGCGCTCGCGACGATGACGGTCGTCGTGTGCATCGCGGCTGCGTACGACTTCTCGAACCTGGAGTTGCACGATGTTCGTTCGCAGGCGTTGGGCACCCTGTTCTATTGCGCCAACTGGGTGATGAACGCGGGGCACCAGAACTACTTCGCCACCGTCGGGCGCCCGTCGCCGTTCCTGCACATGTGGTCGCTTGCCGTGGAAGAGCAGTTCTACATCGTGCTGCCGCTCGTGTTCCTCCTCATACGATCGACGCTCGTGCGCCGGCCGGTGCGCGTCGCGGTCGTCGCGCTGCTCGGCGCCGTGGCGTCGACGGTCTGGATGTCCGTGCTGGTTGCTCCGGGCGGCGATCCTTCGCGCGCGTATCTCGGCAGCGATTCGCATGCCATGGGCCTGCTCGTCGGTGTCGCCCTCGGCGTGCTCGCCGGCGCCGGTGGTCCATGGGAGGCGATCGCGGCGCGCGTCCGCCGTCACGAGAGGGCGGTTCGTTGGTCGTTCGTTCTCGGTTCGGCTGCCCTCGCCGGGATCGTCGCCACGATGTGGTTCGCGAGCGACCGTACGTACGGTCTGTATCGCGGCGGGTTCCTTGCGTTCTCGCTGGCGTCTGGCGTGCTGATCGCGAGCGTCGTGCTGACGCCGACCACACCGCTGGCACGGTTTCTCCGGACTCGGTGGCTCGTCGAGATCGGGCTGCGGTCCTACTCGCTGTACCTGTGGCACTGGCCGGTACGGGTGTTCATCGGGCCGGACCGTTTCGGCGGGGTCGTGTTGTTCGTCGTTCGCCTCGTGGTATCCGCCGCCCTGGCCGAGGTGTCGTTCCGCCTGGTCGAGCGGCCGTTTCGCAGCGGTGCGATCGCTCGCCGTGCGGGGAGTAGGGGAGCGATCGCCTATTTCGCCGCGCTCGTCACGGTCACGAGCGTGCTCGTCGCGACGGTCGCGGCGCCGCCGCCTCTTCCCACACTTTCGGTGCTGCACCAAACGGGAAACGATCCGAACGCGTTCCACGTCGATACGTTCGGCGATTCGACCGCCCTGGTGTTCGGCTACAACGGCGCGCTCCACGGCAAGGAGCTGGGCATCGCGGTGGGCGGAGACGCCGACCTGGGGTGCGCGATCGTGCATGCCGAGCACTTCAACGGCAGCTTCATGTTCCACGATCCGGCCAAGTGCGACGGCTGGCAGGAACGATGGCCGCGCAAGCTCGACGCCGATCCCCGCGGGACCGTCGTCCTCATGGCGGGCGCGTGGGACGTGCTCGACCACCGCGTCGACGGCGCACGGGTGCGGTTCGGCACCCCGGCCTGGACCCGGCTCGTCACGTCCTCGTATCGCAACGCCCTCCGGCTGCTCAGTGCCGGCGGCCGCACCGTGCACCTGTTCGAGGTGCCGTGTTTCGGCACCGGGGACCCGGCGGCGCCACTGGCCGATCGGAGCGACCCGCACCGCATCGCGGCGGTCAATGCGATCTACGAAAGACTCGCAGGTGAGATGCCGCGTGTGAAGATCGTGCGCTGGCGCGAGCTCGTGTGCCCGGGTGGCAGGCGCGCCGAGACGATCGACGGCGTACACATGTGGGATCCCGACGAAGTCCACCTGACAGAGGCGGGCGCCGTCCTGGTGTGGAAGTGGTTCCTTCCCCAGGTGCGCTGACATGGCCACACCGGCACGGAAGAATCTGCGGCGGGTCAGCGCAGTCAATGCAATCTTCGAACAAGTGGCGGGTTGGATACCTCGAGACTCGTGTTTCCCGCAGTTGTGGGCGCTCCTTGCCGGGCCGTTGCAGTACATGGCATCCTGAGCCGTGGACACGGAAGTTTCCACCTCCACCGACGTAGTGCGCGTCGGCGCTTCCGTCCCGGGCCACTATCCGTGCTTCGATGGCCTTCGCGCGGTCGCCGCCTTGATGGTGATCGTGTACCACTCGGTGTTCTTCGCAACGAGCTTCCGCACGCTCGGCGGATCGTTTCTCGCGAACCTGAACGCAGGTGTCTGGGTCTTCTTCGTCGCGTCGGGCTTCCTGCTCTACCGGCCGTTCGCTGCCGCGCACCTGAACACTGGTTCGCCGGTGAGCCTGCGCGTGTACGCGCTGCGGCGGTTCGCGCGCATCTATCCCGCATATTGGGCCGTGATCGCGTTCTTCTCGCTCGTCGTCCACCGTGCAGTGATCGTGGGGCCGGCCGGGTTCTTCCGTCACGTCACGCTCACGTTCACCTACGTCCACGTGAAGTTCCCGTTCGGTGACGGTCTGCCTCCCGCATGGAGCCTCGTCGTCGAGATGAGCTTTTACGCGTTTCTGCCTTTGTATGCGTACGGTTTGCGCGCACTGTCACGGGCGCGGCCCGCGTTCCGCCTCGAGATCGCAGGTGTCGCCGCGCTGGCCGTTCTGGGCTTCGTCGCAATCGTTGCCGTGTCGGCGGGTTACTCCGCGCCGTGGATCGCCGTGTTGCCACAGCACCTGATCGCGTTCGCATTTGGCATGGCGCTCGCGGTCGTGAGCGCGAATCGATTTGACGTGCGCACACAGCGTTCGCTCGAGGCACTGGGTCGACGGGCCTGGGTGTGGTGGTCCGCGGGGTTCCTTGCATTCATGGCCGTGCCGATCGTGTTCCGTATCGACTTCGCGAAGCAGGCCACGGGCGCGCTCAGCGTCACGCAGGGCGTCGCGCTGAACCTGTGCGCCGCGCTGCTCGGTCTGTTCCTCGTGTTCCCGGCGGTCTTCGGGCCGCAGGACCAGGGCACCATCCGCCGTCTCATGCGATCACGCGTGCTCACGTACCTCGGTGTCATCAGCTACGGGCTCTACCTGTGGCACTGGTTCATTCTCGAGATCGTGCTCGACAGCCTGCACGGAACGCAGCTGAACGGCAACTGGGTGATGTTGTTGCTCCTCGGGCTCCCAGTGGTGATCGGTGCGGCGACCGTGAGCTGGTATCTGCTCGAGCGACCGATTGTGCGGTGGGCCCGTGGCGCCACGGAGCGGTTCCGGCTCCGGCGTCCGGGTGTCTCGTTGGCGCGGCGCTCGCTCGACACGCGATCGGGCCTCGTCGAGGAACCGAGCCCCCACCGGGCGCCACTCGACCGGCGGAAGCGACGGGTCACGAGAGGTGCGGTCGGGGAGGCGGGTGCGTATGCACTCGCCATGGTCGTCGTGATGTGGCCGGTATTTCGGCACATCGGCACCCGTATCATCGGCGGTACCGACGATGCGCGCTACTACACATGGCTGGGCTGGCGCATCGGGCACCTGATCGCGAACGGCGATGTCGCTCCCGCGCGCATCTCCGACGCGATCGTGCCTTACGGCCTGGACCTACGTTTGCTCGACGGATATTTGCCGACCTACATCGCGGGTCTGTACAACACGGTGTTGGGCCCCATCCTCGCGTTCAATCTGACATTCGTGACCGGAGCCGCGCTCAACCTCCTCGGTGCGCGCTCTATGGCGCGTCGCCTGAGTCCGCGGCGTGTCGTCTGGGTGATCTCGGCGATCGCGTTCCTCACCGCACCTCCGATCGCGCTCGGCGCGCAGCTGGGACTCTTGCCACTCTTCTTCGCGTTCACGGTCCCGGTCCTCATCGGTGACGCGATCGACGTCGCGCGCCATCGCACACGCGTGCGAGCGGTGCGCCTCACCGTGTTGCTCGTGCTTGCGTACCTCTGCAGCGTCTACTTCCTGGTCTTCGGCGGTCTGGCATATGGAGCGATCGTCGGCATCGCGGCGCTGCGGCGGTCCGAATGGCGGATCCCCTTCGCGACGGCTGTCGCAGTCGCCGCGACATTCATGGTGTTGCTTCCGTTCATCGTGCCGCGCATCTCGTACGACCGGGAGGAACACCGGAATGGCGGCCAATCGGAGCTGTTGTCCGACAGCAACCTCTTCTCGGCCGACGCCTTGTCGATCCTCGCACAGCCAACTCGCTCGACAATCCTGCTCCCGAGGCCGACGGCGATCGACCGGGCCCTCGCCCGCCTGCCGGATCCGTCACACACTCTGGAAGGCACGATCTTTCCGGGACTGTTGCTCATTGCGGGCTTCATCGTGTTCTCGTTCCGGCGGTCCGCGCTTCGCGTCCCGATCGTGTGCGCGGCTGCGGTCACTTGGGTGCTGGCGCTCGGCCCCTCACTCAAGGTTGCGAGCCACTTCGTGTGGACGCACGGCACGACCCCTGTTTCGTGGCTGC
>DASQHW010000234.1:0-2270 GCA_035631895.1 Acidimicrobiia bacterium
GTCGCTTCCGCGCTCGCCTGGACATACGCCTGCCGCTCCGGGTCGGCGCTGATGCTCGGAATGCGCACCAGCGCTTCCAGATCCGCTCGGGCCTGCCGACGGCCGGCATCGGCGGCTTCGACTGCGCGTGTCGCGTCCGTCACGTTCAGAACGAGATGTCGGCCGGGTCGTACTGGCGGAAGGCAATCAGCGTGCGGGTGTCCAGGACACCGTCGAGTGTCGCGATGCGCTCGGTGACGAGACGCGCGACTTGTTCGGTGTCGTTGGAATGGAGCAGGGCGACGAGGTCGTCGTCGCCGGTCACGGAGTACACCTCGCTGACACCGTCGAGGGCGGCCAGAGCGGGACCCAGCGTCGAGACCTGTGCGGGCGTGGCCTTGATGAGCACGATCGCGTTCAACATCCGTCGCAGGCTATGACTCTTCGCGCGTCGTGCGGTAGTCGCCGAACGGTCTGTCACGATGTTCGACCGCCCCCTTCACCCCGAGCGAGCGAAGCTTGGGCATGTACTCCTGCGACGAGCGTTGATGCAGGCCGAGCGCCTGGATCTCGGTCGTCGCGCGCACGCCGGTACGCATCCCCATCGCCTCGAGCGCGCGATGCACGGTCCGCTTGTTCAACGCGAGGAGATCGCCGGGAACCTGTGACACGCGCTCGGCGACCGCCAGCACTTCGTTCTCGAGCTGATCGGCAGGGAACGCGCGATTCGCGTAGCCGCCTTCGACAGCCTCGGTCCCGGTCATCGAGTCGCCGGTGAGCAATGCTTCCATCGCACGTCGCCAGCCGAGGAGCCACGGTTGCCAAAGGAAGTCGGGCGACGACATCGTGCGCACGGGCGGGTACCCGATGGTCGCGTCCTGCGCGACATACACCAGGTCGCACGCTGCCGCGAGCTCGGATCCCCCGGCGAGGCAGTACCCGTGCACCTGGGCGATGATCGGTGTGGACATGTCCATCATCTCGAACCAGCCCTCCACGAGGTGCCGGCTCCAGAAACCGTCGCGCGTCGCGATCGGTCGCGGCAGCGGGTCATTCGGCTCGGGCGCGAGGTCGTAGCCCGCGGAGAACGACGGCCCGGCGCCACGGATCACGATCACGCTGACGTCGCGGTCTTGATCGGCGCGCCGGAGCTCGTCGAACAGCTCGCGCCGCAGCGAGTTGCTCAGCGCGTTCCGCTTGTCGGGGCGATTCAACGTGAGGCGCCGCACGCCCGGACGCGGATCGTCGGCGAGCACAAGGGGTTCGGTCATGAAGCGGAATGTAGAACGTGGTTCGGGTCGCGACTAGAAGGCGCGCCCGTACCGCCCCTGCAGGCGTTGCATGCCTCGGATCCACCGGTCGTAGTCCGCGGCTTTGCGACGGAAGTACTCGAGCACCTCCGGATGAGGCAGGATCAAGAATGACTCGGCGTCGAGCCCCTCGACCACGGCGGAAGCCACCGCCTCCGGTTCGAGCATTCCATCGACCCCTGCGACACCCCCGTCGGGTATGCCGGCGGTCATCGCGGTGTTGACGGCCTGGGGCGCGAGCACCGAGACCGTCAGGCCTTGTTCGCCGTATGTGATTGCGAGCCATTCTGCGAATGCGAGCGCAGCATGCTTCGTGACCGAATACGTCGCGCTGCCGATCTGCGTGAGCAGTCCCGCCGCGGACGCCGTGTGGAGCAGGTAGCCGCCGCCGCGCTCGATCATGCGCGGGACGAGCGCACGCGCCGCGTAGACGTGCGCCATGACGTTGACGCCGAGGCTGCGTTCCCAGTCGCGATCCGAGGAGTCCTCGCCGCCCGGCAACACGATGCCGGCATTCGAGCAGAAGAGGTCGATCGGCCCGTAGCGCTCTTCGGCCGTGTCGACGAGCATGCGGACCTGCGCCTCGTCGGTGACGTCGCACCGCACTGCAGCGCCGTCAATCTCTTGGGCTACCGCTCGCAGCGCGGCATCCTGCACATCGGCCACGACGACACCGCGAGCATGCTCCGCCGCGAACCGGCGCGCGAGTGCGGCGCCGATGCCCGACGCGCCACCCGTGACGACGACGCACTTGCCTTCGAGCTTCATTGCGTCGTCTTCGTCGTCACGGTTGCTCCCTCCTCGGCGATGTCGAGCACGATTGCGCGCCCGCCCCCGGGCATCGCGGCGGCAATCTCGTGCGCCCGTGCGGGATCGACGAACGCGGCCGCCGACGGTCCCGAGCCGGACACCCAGGCCCCGAACGCACCTGCACGCAAGGCGGTGTCTATCGCGATCCGGGTCTCCGGTGCGCGGGAAAGC
>DASQHW010000235.1:0-2122 GCA_035631895.1 Acidimicrobiia bacterium
GCGCTCGGCCCCGAGACCGCGGTGACAGGGCGCGCGCTCACGACCGCGGTGGCACCGCAGCTCGAGCTTCCCGACGCCGAGGGCAATCCATTCCGGTTGTCGAGCCTTCATGGTCAGAAGGTGTTGCTCGTCGCGTGGGCATCGTGGTGAGGCTGTCGCTTCGACCTGCCCGTGTGGCAGGCGCACCGCACGAGATGGCACGAGCATGGACTCGAGGTCGTTACGGTCGCGCTCGACGTCGACGCAGCAGAGGCGCTCCCGTTCATCGAGCAGGCCCACGCGCAGCACCCGTCGCTGATCGATGAGGCCCACGTGTGCGACGAGCTCTTCGGCTTCGTGAACGTGCCGAACGCGGTGTGGATCGACGAGCACGGCATGCTCGTGCGTCCGGCCGAGCCCGCGCACCCGGGCACCAACCCGTTCACCGAGTCGTTCCGCACGCTCGATCTGTCGACGTTGCCGAGCGACGTCGCCGACGTGTTGCGTGAGGCGCGCAAGATCCGCGCCGAGCCGGAGCTGTACATCGCGATGATCGAGGATTGGGTCACACGCGGCAGCAGTAGCCCGTACGCGCTGGCACCCGATGAAGTCGTCCGGCGGTCGGCGTCCCGCTCGACACCCGAGGCAACCGCGGCTGCCGAGTTCGAGCTCGGCCAGTACCTTCACCACCGCGGCGATCACGCGGCGGCGATCCCGCACTGGCGAAAGGCCCATCGCCTGCACCCCGGCAACTGGACGTACAAACGCCAGGCGTGGAACTTCGAGGACCCGATGCGCCAAGGACGGACGGCCGCGTACGACAGCTCCTGGTACGAAGACATCAAGGAGCTGGGCGCCGAGAACTACTACCCGAAGATCCAGACGTGAGTGCGGCCCGGCCGGAACGCACTTAGGCTCTGTCCCGTGGCAAGGATCGATGTTCCCGACGGCCCGGGCGGGGAGGCGACGATGGTGTGGTCCCTGCGCCCGGAGATGGCGGGCATGGTGGATCGCATGATCACGACCGCGTATCAGCGTTCGAAGCTGCCTGCATCGGAGCGTGAAGTTGCACGCATGCGGATCGCACAGCTCAACGCGTGCGACGCGTGCGCCACCTTCCGGGCACCGTCGGTCATCGGCACGGGCATCACCGACGACGAGTACGCACACGTGGAGCAATGGCAGACCTGGCCGGGCTATACGGACCGCCAGCGGCTCGCGATCGAGTATGCAGAGCGGTTCGCAACCGACCATCGTGCGATCGACGACAAGTTGTTCGATCGCGTGCGCGAACGATTCGCAGACGACGAGATCCTCGACCTCACGTTGTGCTGCGCGGTGTTCCTCGGGCTCGGACGCACGCTCGAGGTCCTGGGCATCACCGACAACTGCCCGCTCGACATCTAGCGCCGTTCGGAACGCGGTCGTCGGATGCGTCGCCGGGGCTGGGGCTTCAGAGCGTCCGGCCCGCAAACGCGAGGAGTTTGTCGGTGGCGGACGCGTTCGGGGCTGCCGGCTTCTCGGCATCGAAGACTCCGGGCATGCGGAAGTCGTCAGTGATCAGTTGTCGACCGACCTCGAGCGCGATTGTGAGGATCTCGTCGTCGTCGATGCTCTGGCCGGTCGCCGTCGCTATGTCGGCGGCGTGCGTCATCACGTCCATGATCGCAATGTTCAATGCGACACCGGCAGGCATCTCTCCGAATGGAAGCTTCACCATCTTGTCCAATGCGCCGGGCATGCTGAACGTCGCCCGAGCGCGATCGGACGCCGCCCGGTAGTTGCCCTTGAAATCGGCACCGAGATTGTCGCCGCCCATCAACTCCCCGAGCCGTGAATCGGGCACTGATCCATGCTCGACGCATTCCGCGAACATCGTTGCCCCGCCAGTGATGTGGTTGATCACCGCCCGCACGTCCCATTCCGTGCATGGTGTCGGGTTGCCGAGCTGGTCGGGTTCGACCCTATCGACCACTTCATTGGTTCGGTCGAGCACGCGTTCGAAGGTCGCGACTACATCCATCTCCACCCCTTGTTGCCGGCCCGAGTGACAGGCGAGGAGCACATATTGCCCCGTGAGCTCGAGGAATGAAAGCAACGCCTTGCGTCGATCGAGTTGACGTTTGGTCAACGACGAACGCGG
>DASQHW010000236.1:0-2195 GCA_035631895.1 Acidimicrobiia bacterium
GGTGTGCGTCGTCGCGACCGACGGGCAGCTGGACAAGACCGGGTGTGCACTCGTTGCGCAGAGCGCGCACGACGGGTTCGCGCGAGCGCTGCGTCCTGCGCACACCCGCTTCGACGGTGACCTCGCGGTGGCGGTCGCAACGGGCGCCGTCGGAGCCAACCTCGACCGGCTCCGCATCGCGGCTGCGGACGTCGTGGCCGATGCGATCCGCTCATTCGCTCGCTAACCTGACGGTGTTCCGGTGACCCGTCCCCCGGGAGCCACGTGACCTCCGACCCGCATCCCGCGACCGGGGCCGGTGCGACGCTCGCCGACGTCGCCTCTGCGTCCCTCGGCTGCGCGCTGTGCAAGCTCGCCGGGAACCGGACGCAGGTGGTGTTCGGAGTCGGGCGGCCGGATGCCGATCTGATGTTCGTGGGTGAAGGACCCGGAGAGCAGGAAGACCTGAAGGGTGAACCGTTCGTCGGAAGGGCCGGCCGGCTGCTCACGCAGCTCATCGAAGGCATCGGTCTCACGCGCGACGACGTCTACATCGCCAATGTCGTGAAGTGCCGTCCGCCCGGAAACCGCGATCCGCAGCCCGACGAGATCGAGGCGTGCGCGCCCTGGCTCGACCGCCAGCTGGAGCTCATCCGGCCACGGGTGATCGTCACGCTCGGGAACTTCGCGACGAAGCTGTTGCTGTCGACGAAGGACGGGATCACCAAGCTGCGCGGGCGCGAGTTCGCCTTCTCGCGCGCGGGCCACGACGCCGTGTTGATCCCTACGTACCACCCGTCGGCGGTCCTGCGGTCGGGCGGCAAGGTGCTCGCCGAAGCCCGCGCCGACTTCGTGCACGTCAAGCGCGCGCTGGCCGGGCTCGCATGATGTTCACGACGCGCGGCGCGCAGGAGACGGAGTCGGTCGGCGCGGCGCTCGGGCAATTCCTGCACGAAGGCGACCTCGTCGTGATCGGCGGCGACCTGGGCGCCGGGAAGACGACGTTCGTCAAGGGCGTCGCCCGGGCGCTCGGCGTGCGCGACCCCGTCACGAGCCCGACCTTCACGATCGTGCAGGAGTACGAAGGACGCGTGCCCGTCGCGCACGTCGACATCTACCGCTTGCAGCGCGTCCAGGAGCTGCACGACCTCGGGCTGGAAGAGATGCTCGACGACCGTGTCGTGCTCGTCGAGTGGGGCGATGTCGTCGCGCCCCTCCTGCCCCTTGAGCGCGTCGAGGTGCAGCTGACGGCCGGTGAGGATCCCGACGTGCGCACGATCGAGATCGTGCTTGCGGGTCCCGAATGGACGGCGCGCCGCGACGCGCTCGACGATGCGCTCGCGTCCGTGCGGAGCACCTGATGTTGTTGCTCGGCATCGACACATCGACGCGGCGCGTGGGCGTGGTGCTCGCGAACGAACACGGCATGCTCGGACAGGTCGAGCTCGGCGGCATCGCGGACAAGCATCCGCCTCGGCACGCCGAGAATCTCGCGCCGGCGATTGCCTGGTGTTGCGAGAAGTGCGACGTGAAGCTGTCGCATCTCTCCGCGATCGCAGTCGGCACGGGACCGGGGATGTTCACCGGTCTGCGTGTCGGTGTCACCACGGCCAAGGTGCTGGCGCAGTCGCTGCGCATCCCGGTGATCCCGATCCCGAGCCTCGACCTGCTCGCGTACCCGTTGCGATTCGGCCACTCGCTGATCGCGGCGACAATCGATGCGAGGCGCCAGGAGCTCTACTGGGCCGTTTACCGGCCGGTGCCCGGGGGGGTGCAACGCACCTCGGACTACGAGCTCGGCACGCCCGACGAGCTCATCGCCGAGCTCGAAGCGCGCGGTGACGACGTGATCTTGTGTGGCGACGGGGTGCTGCGCTTCCCGGACGCCTTCGCGCAGCTCGGCGGCCGTGGCGCAGTCGCCGGTCCGGCACACGCATCACCGAGTCTCATTGCGCTCGCGGAGCTCGCGACCGCGCGCTACGAACGCGAGGAGTTCTGTCCGCCGAGTGAGGTACTTCCCCTTTATCTGCGCCGGAGCGACGCCGAGATCGAATGGGAACGGAAGGGAGCGTGATGGCGACGGCGCGGAAGGCCATCGAACCTCTCGAGGTGGACATCGTGCCGATGCGCCGCCGTCACCTGCGGAGCGTGGTCCGGATCGAGGCCCAGGTGTATCCACGACCGTGGAGCCAGTCGTTGTTCGCCAGTGAGCTCGC
>DASQHW010000237.1:0-3349 GCA_035631895.1 Acidimicrobiia bacterium
GTGGATGCTGCCTCATCCGCACGACGGAGGAGCGCGCCCGCGACATGGCGCGCACGCCGGTCTACGTGCGCGGGGCCGCCGGCGGTACGACGCACCACTCGATCAACGCCATGGCCGACATGACCCGCACCGCGGCGGCGACGAGTGGACCCAAGGCATTTGCCGAAGCCGGCATCACGCCCGGCGACGTCGACATGTTCGCGATGTACGACTCGTTCACCTATACGGTCCTCGTGGTGCTCGAAGACCTCGGGTTCGCGCCCAAGGGCGAGGGCGGGGCATTCGTGACCGACAACGGCGGCAACCTCCGTCTCGGTGGGGCGCTGCCGACGAACACCGACGGCGGCGGGCTCTCCTGCACGCATCCGGGCATGCGCGGGCTGTTCCTGCTGTGCGAAGCGACCCGCCAACTCCGCGGCGAGGCCGGTGACAGCCAGGTGGACGGCGCAGAGATCGCGGTCGCCCACGGCAGCGGCGGCTGGCTGTCGACGCAGGGCACGGTGGTGCTCGGCACCGAGGCGGCGTGATGCCCGAGCAGCCCGGCAGCGGGGGATGGGACGAGACGCCGAAGTGGCTGGCGCCGCGGCCGACGCCCGAAGACGGTGAGTACTGGGAAGGGGCGCGGCGCGGTGAGCTGCGCATCCAGCGCTGCACCACGTGCGGCATGCACCAGCACTATGCGCGCATGTTGTGCAGCCACTGCGGTGCCCAGACGCTCGAGTGGGTGACGGCATCGGGCGCCGGCACGGTGTACTCCTTCACCGTGGTGCGCCAGAACGGGGTGCCGCCGTTCAACGAGCGACTCCCGTTCGTGGTCGCGTGCGTCGATCTCGACGAGCCGGGCGCACGGATGATCGCGGCGATGCCGGAGTGCCCGCCCGAGCAGGCCCGTATCGGGATGCGGGTGCGCGCCGCGTTCCGGCCCGCGACCGACGAGTACGGCTTCGTCGATTTCGCGCCCGCGGGGTAGGCCGCGCGCTCAGCTCGTCGCGGCAGCGACCGAGCCCGGCGTCACGATCGACACCGCGAGCTTGGCGAGCACCGCCTCGACCTGGTCGGGCGTTCGGGGTGCGCGCCGGAGCCGCTCGTAGGTGGAGTAGGACGTCAGCGCGGCGAGCGCGTCGATGGCCTCGTCGCTCGACCAGTGCGATCGCAGCTGGCCGGCCGACGAGAGCGCCTCGACGAGACGACGGAGCTGCTTCTCCTCCACCCCGTCGCTGGCGTGGTCGGCACCCGTGAGCGCGTTCAACGTGCGCAAACCGCGCATCCGGTCGTCGTGCTCGGCCCAGTGCCGGCACACGTCCCCGAGCATGTCCCGCAGCGCGAGCAGCGGGTCGGCTGCACCGGTGCGCTGCTCGTCCAGCACGATCGTGCGCGAGATCGACGACGCGAGCTCGTCGAGCACCGCCCGTTTCGAGCGGAAATGCTCATAGACGGTCGCGCGGGCAACCCCTGCCTCCTTCGCGAGCACGTCCATGCTGAAGCCATTCGGACCGCGGTCTCGAGTGAGACGGCCCGCCGCCTCGACGATGCGCGCCCGGGTGGCGCGGACCAGCTCTCGACGCGTCGGACTCATACGTTGATCCCCCGTGCCAGTGGCCGCCCGCCGTCAGGACGCATCCCATGGTCGCGTGAGGAAGGCCGAATATGCAGAAATTGGTGATTCATTGTGGCACGGCCTGTGATCAGAGGTGGGATGTCGACGGGACTGCGGCGGCAAGGACTTCGAGCTCGCGTCCGTACACCTTTTCGAACAGTTCGCGGCGTCTGCGAGCTCCCCACAGCTCGAGCTCCGCATCTTCGACGGCTGAGACACGCAGCATCACGAGGTCCGTACCCAAATCGACGCGTACGTCCCCGACAACCCCGCGCCGGCTGCGATCGAGCCCGTCGGCGACGCGCAGGATCGCCGCGAGCTTCCGCAAGCGGTCGCGCTGAGTGGCATCGAGGGCGGCAAAGCGGGCTTCGGTGGGTTTCGGATCGCCCCGGCGATGGTGCCGCACGAGCGCCGCGAGAAACGCCACCTCGGCCGGGTCGAAGCCGCGCAGCTCGCCGTTCTCCACGAGGTACGCGGCGTGCCGGTGGTGTCCCTTGCGAGAGACGTGCTGGCCGACGTCGTGCAGCAACGCCGCGAACTCGAGCATCTCGCGGTCGCGCTCGTCGAGCCCGTGCAGGGGCCCGAGCTGGTCGAAGAGACGGAGCGCCAGACGCGCCACCTGCGACGTGTGGGCCGCGTCGGAGCTGCAACGCCGGGCGAGGCCCGCGACGGCGGCCCTGCGCAGCGCGCGCGGATCGTCGCCGAAGTCAGCCGGATCGTGTGTCCGGACTGCATCGAGCACGATGCCCTCCCGCAGTGCCCAGTCGCTGACCGTGAGGCCGTCGAGCGCGAACAGGTCGAGCGCCGTGACCAGCAACGTCGAGCCGGCCGGCAGCAGCTCGGCGCGGCGTTGCTCCTCGAGACCCGCCATCCGCCTGCGGTCCGCGCTCTTCGTCCGCATGATTCGGTCGTGCAACGTATGCAGGTCCGCGCATGTCGCCCTCAGTGCGTTCGTGCTCGGCGGCAACTCAATCTCGCCGGACTCGAGCGCGACGGCCATCCGCACCAGATCGTTCAACGTGCCGCTCGTCCCGACCGCCATCCGCGGGTCGCGAGCCCGCACCTCGTCGACCAGCGGCTCGAGCCCGGACCGGACCCGTTCCTCGAGGCGCCTGCGGTCTCCCTTGGACGGGGGATCGTCCCGCACGCATTCCGCGGTCAGGCGACCGACACCGAGCGGGAGGCTCGTTGCCCAACGCAGGCCCGACGCGTCACCGATCATCATCTCGACGCTGCCGCCGCCGACGTCGATGCCGAACGCAGGAGGCGGATCGATGACGACGCTCGCCCGTACCGCGGCAAAGATCAGCCGGGCCTCTTCGAGACCGCTGATCACCTCGACGTCGATACCCGTCTCCGTCTCGATGCGATCGATCAACTCGCTGCCGTTGGCTGCCGTCCGGATCGCGCTGGTCGCCTTGGCGATGACTTCGCGGGCGCCGAGCGCGTCGGCGAGGCGTACGAGACGGCGGACCGCCCCGATCGAGCGCTCCACGGTCGCGGGCGGAACGCGGCCATGACGTGCGACGTCGTCACCGAGTCGCAGCATCTCCTTCTCACGCGCCACCGCGGTGAATGTGCCGTCGGCGTGCACGTCGGCAACGAGCAGGTGGAAGGAGTTCGAACCGAGATCGAGCGCTGCGATTCTCAGGAAGGATCGCTCCCTCGTTCCGCCTTCCCTGGCTTCGCCTCGTCCGCACGCCGCATGCCCGCTCGACAATAACGGCGTAGCCTGCCTCCACCGGTCCATCA
>DASQHW010000238.1:0-3904 GCA_035631895.1 Acidimicrobiia bacterium
ACTCGTCGATCGCGGTGTGCGCGCGCCTGTGCAAGGAGGGTCGCGCGGACGGATGGGTCTCGGCGGGCAACTCGGGTGCGATCATGGCCGCCGCGCTCTTCATCCAGGGTCGCATCAAAGGAGTCGAACGGCCCGCGATCGGATCGATCGTCCCCACGCAGAACGGATTTGCCTACTTCCTCGACGTCGGCGCCAACGTCGACTCGAAGGCCGACTACCTCGTGCAGTTCGCGGCCATGGGCGTGGTCTACGCGCGCGAGATGCTCGGCCGCCCGACGCCGCGTGTCGGCCTCCTCAGCAACGGCGAGGAGGAAGGCAAGGGCGACGAGCTGGTGCGCGAGACGGCCCGGCGGCTCAAGAGCTCACTGCCGGGATTCGTGGGCAACATCGAGCCGAAGGACATCTACAGCGCACGCGCCGACGTCATCGTGGCCGACGGGTTCGTCGGAAACGTGGCGATCAAGATGGCCGAGGCCACGGCCGACTTCCTGTTCCGAAATCTCCGCGACGAGATACCGAAGACGTTGGGTGGAAAGATCGGCGGACTGCTGATCCGTCCCGGCGTGCGCCAGCTGCGCGCGCGTATCGACTGGCGCGAGTTCGGAGGCGCGCCGCTGCTCGGGATCGACGGCGTCGCGGTCGTCGCGCACGGACGGTCTGACGCGCGCGCGATCAAGAACGCCATCCGCGTGACGCGGGAGGCGGTGGAAAACGGGCTCGTCGGTAAGATTCGCGCAGAGGTGGCGAGGGCATGACCAGGAACGGGAACACTCGCGTGGTCGTGACCGGGATGGGGACCGTCAATCCGCTCGGCAAAGACGTCGAGGAGTACTGGCACGGATTGATCGAGGGCCGCAGCACCGCGCGCACGATCGAGTCGTTCCCGACCGAAAAGCTGACCACGAAGTTCGCGTGCCAGGTGCACAACTTCGACCCCACCACGTTCATCGATCGCAAGACCGCGTCACGCATGGCGCGCTTCTCACAGTTCGCCGTGGTCGCGTCGGCGATGGCGCTTGCCGACTCGGGGATCGACCTCGCCAAGGAGGACAACTTCCGCGTCGGCGTGTCGATGGGCACTGGCATCGGTGCGTTCGACGACATGACGCAGGGCGCGGTGTCGTTCATGACCAAGGGACGGCTGAATCCGCTTTATGCGCCGACCATCATCCCGAACATGGCGGGCGCGTCGGTCGCGATGCAGTACCACCTCCGCGGGCCGAACACAACGATCACCACTGCGTGCGCGGCGTCGACGCAGACAATTGGCGAAGCGACCCGCGTCATTCAGCGCGGTGAGGCCGACGTGATGCTCGCCGGTGGAACCGAGGCGTCGCTGTGCGAGGTGGGAATCGCGTCGTTCAACGCGATCCGCGCGCTGTCCACGCGCAACGACGCACCGGAGCGAGCCAGCCGGCCGTTCGACCGCGACCGCGATGGGTTCGTGCCGGGCGAGGGCGCCGGGACGTTGATTCTCGAATCACACGAGCACGCGGTGAACCGCGGCGCGCGTATCTACGGCGAGGTGCTCGGATACGCGACGACCAACGACGCGTACCACCAGGTCGCACCCGACGAGACGGGCGAAGCACCGGCGATGGCGGTTTCGCTGGCGTTGAAGGACGCGGGCATCACGCCCGACGAGCTCGACTACATCAACGCTCACGGAACGTCCACGCAGCTCAACGACGCGGGTGAAACGAAGGCGTTGAAGATCGCGCTCGGCGACGCGGCCTACAAAGTCGCGATCAGCTCGACCAAGTCGATGATCGGTCACCTGCTCGGCGCCGCCGGCGCGGTCGAGGCGATCGCGACGTTGCTCATCATCAACCGCGGCATGATTCATCCCACGATCAACTACGAGAACGCCGATCCGGCGTGCGACCTCGATTACGTGCCCAACGTCGCGCGGCGCAAGGACGTGCGCGTCGCCATCTCCAACGGCTTTGGATTCGGCGGGCACAACGCGGTCGTCGTGCTCGGTCGCTACGAGGAATAGGAAAAAATGGCTGAAGACACGGTACTGACGCGAAACCTCCAGGAGGAGATGCAGACCTCCTACATGGAGTACGCGATGTCGGTCATCGTCAGCCGCGCGCTGCCGGACGTGCGCGACGGGCTGAAGCCGGTGCAGCGCCGAATCCTCTACACGATGAACCGCGCCGGCGCAACCGCGGGCACGAAGACCAAGAAGTGCGCGGCGTTCGTCGGCGACGTGATGAAGCTCTACCACCCGCACGGCGACGCGGCGATCTACGACGCGCTGGTGCGCATGGCGCAGCCGTTCTCGCTGCGCTATCCGCTGATCGAAGGCCAGGGCAACTTCGGCAGCGTCGACGGCGATCCGCCTGCGGCGATGCGCTACACCGAGGCGCGACTCTCCGCGATCAGCGGCGAGCTGATGGCCGACATCGAAAAGCAGACCGTCGACATGGAGCCGAACTACGACAACTCCGAGGAGCAGCCGTCGGTCCTGCCGTCACGCGTGCCGAACCTGCTCGTCAACGGCGCGTCCGGGATCGCTGTCGGCATGACGACGAACATCCCGCCGCACAACCTGCGCGAGGTCGCCGCCGGGGTGAAGCACCTGGTCGACAACCCCGAAGCGCCGACCGATGACCTCCTCGGCTTCATCAAGGGTCCCGACTTTCCGACCGGCGGCGTGATCATGGGGACGACCGGCATCAAGGCCGCGTACTCGACGGGCCACGGCCGGATCGTGGTCCGGGCGCGCCACTCGCTGGAAGAAGCGCACAACGGCCGCGAGCGCATCATCGTGTACGAGCTGCCATACGCCGTGAACAAGGCCGCGCTGGTCGCGAAGATCGCGGAGCTCGTTTCCGACCGCAAGCTGGAAGGGATCGCCGACCTGCGCGACGAATCCGACCGCAACGGCATGCGCATCGTCATCGAGCTGAAGCGTGAGGCGCACGTCGTGAGCGTGCTCAACAACCTCTACAAGCACACCCAGCTGCAGACGACGTTCGGCGTGATCATGCTCGCGATCGTCGAAGGCCGCCCGGTCGTGCTGAGCCTCAAGCAGGCGCTTCAGCTGTTCATCGATCACCGCCGCAACGTCATCCTGCGCCGCACGCGGTACGACCTCGAGCGAGCGCAGGAACGGGCGCACATCCTCGAGGGACTCAAGATCTGCCTCGATCATCTCGACGACGTGATCAAGACCATTCGCGCTGCGGCCGACCAGGACAAGGCGTCCAGCGACCTGCAGACCAAGTTCGGGCTGAGCGAACGGCAGGCGAAGGCGGTCCTCGCCCTGACGCTCGGTCGGCTGACGCGCCTCGAGCGCGGAAAGATCGACGAGGAATACGAGCAGGTGATCCGGACTATCGCCTACCTCGAGAGCATCCTCGCCAGCGAGCGCAAGGTCCGCGACCTCATCAAGGACGAGATGGACGACCTGGTCAAGCGTTACGGCGACGACCGGCGCACGGAGATCACGGGTCAGGAGGCGACCGAGCTCTCCGCTGAGGACCTCGTGCCGAAGGAAGAGGTCGTCGTCACGCTGACGCACCGCGGTTACGTGAAGCGGCAGCCGCTGCGAGTCTTCCGCGCGCAGAAGCGCGGTGGCGTCGGCCTCAAGGGCGCGCGCCCCACCGCCGGCGGTGAGGCGCCGAGCGGCACGCGCGAAGAGGACTACGCGGAGCACCTGCTGACCACTCACACGCACGCGTCCATGCTCTTCTTCACCCAGAGCGGACGCGTGTTCCAGCTTCGCGTGCACGAGGTGCCCGAGCGCGAGCGGCAGGCCAAGGGAATGCCGATCAACAACCTGATCGACATCGCCTCCAATGAACGGATCACAGCGGTGTTCGTCCGCCCGGAGACCGAAGCCGAGGCGCACTACATGCTGATGGTCACGAAGAACGGATACATCAAGAAGACG
>DASQHW010000239.1:0-6764 GCA_035631895.1 Acidimicrobiia bacterium
CGCTTGTACAGGCCGTTTCCGGGGGCGGCGTGCGCCGCCGCGCTGCCGCCCACGGTGCGAGGCATCGCAGTGCTCGACCGGACGAAAGAGCCCGGCGCGCCCGGTGAACCGCTCTATCTCGACGTCCTTGCGGCGCTCGCCGCTTCGGATCGCCGTCCTTCCTGTGTGATCGGTGGTCGCTATGGGCTGGCATCGAAGGAGTTCACACCCGCAATGGTCGAAGCGGCGCTCGACGCGTGCGCCGGTGAGAAGCCCCGCCACGGCTTCACCGTCGGGATCGTCGACGACGTCACCCACACGAGCCTGCCGTACGACCCCGAGTTCTGCACCGACCATGCGCGGTTGCGCGCGATGTTCTTCGGTCTCGGTGCCGACGGGACGGTCGGCGCCAACAAGCAGACGGCGAAGATCGTCGGTGCGCACACCGCACTGCAGGTGCAGGCCTATTTCGTGTACGACTCGAAGAAATCTGGATCGACGACGGTCTCACACCTGCGTTTCGACGACGCGCCGATCCGGTCGACGTATCTCATCGAGCACGCGAACTTCATCGCATGCCACCAGTTCGGATTGCTCGACCGCCTCGACGTGCTGGCGTGCGCGGCGCCCGGCGCAACGTTCCTTCTCAACAGCCCCTACCCCGTCGAGGCGACGTGGGACCGGCTCCCGCGCGAGGTCCAGGAGCAGGTCATCTCGCTCGGCCTCGAGGTGCATGTGATCGACGCGCATCGGGTGGCGCGCGAGGCGGGCCTCGCCGGCCAGATCAACACCGTCATGCAGGCGTGCTTCTTCGCGCTCACCGACGTGATGCCGCCGGACGACGCCCTCGCCGCCATGCGCGAATCGGTCGCCGTTGCGTACGGCCGGCTGGGAGCATCGGTCGTGGAGGCCAACGTCGCGGCGATCGACAACGCGCTGGCGGCCCTGCACCGGCTCGTCGTGCCGGCCACGGTCACCGCGACGAACGGGCGACGACCGGCCGTCGATGCGGACGCGCCGGACTTCGTGCAGCGTGTGACCGCGCGCATGCTCGAGGGCCGCGGCGATCTGCTCCCGGTGAGCGCGCTGCCCGTCGACGGCGAGTTCCCGACCGGGACCGCCCGGTACGAGAAGCGGCGGCTCGCCGCGACGATCCCCGTATGGGACCCCGGCCTGTGCATCGACTGCGCGCGCTGCACCTTGGTGTGCCCGCACGCTGCCATCCGTCTCAAGCTGTGCAGGCCCGACGCGCTCGACGATGTCGACCTGCCGGCCAAACCTTTCCGTGCGAGGGAGCATCCCGGACTCCTGCTGACGATCCAGGTGGCGCCCGATGACTGCACCGGCTGTGGCATCTGCGTCGACGTGTGTCCCGCCAAGTCGAAGTCGGATGCGGACCACAAGGCGCTCGACATGGCGCCGGTGGCGCCGATCGCCGAGCGCGAACGCACGCGCTGGCAGGCGTTCCTCGACACGGAGGCGGTGCCGGCCGACACCCTCGATCCCGCGACGCCGAAGGGCTCCCAGGCCCGCGAGCCGCTGTTCGAGTTCTCCGGCGCGTGCGCCGGGTGCGGCGAGACGCCGTATCTCAAGCTCCTGACGCAGCTCTTCGGCGACCACCTCATCGTGGCGAATGCCACCGGTTGCTCGTCGATCTACGGCGGCAACCTCCCCACGACACCATGGGCGGTCGACGCCCACGGTCGTGGTCCGGCGTGGTCGAACTCCCTCTTCGAGGACAACGCCGAGTTCGGGCTCGGTATCCGCATGGCGCTCGACCGGCAGATCGACGAAGCGCGCCGCCTCGCCGGTGCACTCTCGCCCGCGCTGCCCCCCGGCCTCGCGGAGCACATCCTCGCGGTTGACCCGCGTGCCGCCGCCGACGACAGGGCGCTCGCCGCGCAACGCGCACGCGTTGCCGAGCTCGATGCTGCCCTCCTGGAGATCGACGACCCTCGGGCCCGGCTGCTCGCCCCACTCACGAGCGCACTGGTGCACAAGAGCGTGTGGATCGTCGGCGGCGACGGGTGGGCGTACGACATCGGCGCCGGCGGTCTCGATCACGTCCTCGGCTCCGGCCGGGACGTCAACGTGCTGGTGCTGGACACGGAGGTCTACTCGAACACCGGCGGACAAGCGTCGAAAGCGACGCCTCGCGGGGCCACGGCGAAGTTTGCGACGAGTGGCAAGTCCACCGCGAAGAAGGACATCGGTGCCGAGGCGCGTCGCTACGGAAACGTCTACGTCGCCCAGATCGCGATCGGCGCCAACGACGTCCAGGCGGTCAAGGCGTTCGCCGAGGCCGAGGCGTGGCCGGGCCCGTCGCTGATCGTCGCATACTCGACGTGCATCGCGCACGGCATCGACATGGAGACGTCGATGTCGCTCCAGCGAGACGCGGTCCGGTCGGGATACTGGCCTCTTTACCGGTACCACCCGTCGGACGGCGAGCACGCGCACCCCTTGCAACTGGACGCTCGCCCGCCGTCGCTGCCCCTCGCGGACTTCGCGCTCCAAGAAGCGCGCTTCGCGGTGCTGGCTCGTACACACGCCGAGCACGCCGCCGAGCTGTTCGAGCTGGCACAGGCCGACGTCGACGAGCGCCGGCGCTACTACGAACAGCTCGCCGGGGTCGAGCGCACGGTTCCGCACCACGAGACCGGCGCGTAGGCACAACGCCGCGCTTCGCCGAGGTGACACCGGACTTCGCTGCATTGTGACCGTCGGCACTGTTCGCCGGGTCGGTGCACGTGGTCCCCTTGGGGCATGACCGGCATCATCCTCGCCGCCATCGACAACTCGCCCTCCTGTTCTTCGGTCCTCGCGCATGCCGCGCTGTGTGCCGCCGAGGTCGACGGGCAAGTGTGCGCGGTGTATGTCAATGCGTCGGCCGCACCGGACCTCGAGCTCCCGTCCTGGAAGGGCGCGGGCGTCTACGTAGTTGACGGCAACCCGGTGGAACGTCTGCTCCGGATCGCGAGCCATCCCGCCGTGACGGCCGTGGTGATCGGACGTGGTGGCGCACCCGGAGCGTCCGCGCCCGGGGACGTGTGCCGTGCGCTCGCGTCCAGACTGGCAAAGCCGCTGCTCATCGTGCCTCCCGAGGTTTCGAGGACACCGGCATTCACGCGGGTCTTGATCCCGCTCGAGGGCACCGTCGAGACGACCACGCCCATCGCCGCGTTCCTTCGGGCGCTGGCGCCCGGCCACGGGCGGGAGACGATTCTCCTGCACGTCTTCACCCCGGAGAACCTGCCACCGTTCGCCGACCACGAGCCGCACGAGAGCAACGCGTGGGTGCAAGAGTTCCTCACACGGTTCGCGCCGCCGGCCGACCACCGCCGCCGGATGACGATGCGGGTCGGCCGCCTCGAGGACGTCGGCAGGGTGGCCGACGAAGTCCACGCCGATGTCATCGCGGTCGCGTGGTCGCAGGATCTCGCAGAAGGTCGCGCGCGCGTCATCTCGGCACTGCTGGAGCACTCGACGCGCCCGGTGCTCCTCGTGCCGATGGACTACCGGGGTGGTGCCGACACCAATGCCTGCATCGTCACGGCACGATCAACAGCGCGCGGTCGAGGTGATGCGACAAGTGATGACTCGTACTGCCCAGCAGCAGTCCTCTGATACCGCGGTGTCCGCGACGGCCGGTGACGACCAGGACGGCATCCTCGTCACGTGCGATGTTCATGAGCCCCGGGGCGGGGTCGCCATCCACGATGACGACACGATATGGCACGCCCGCATTCGCGAGCGGCTTGCACCAGTCACGGGAAACACGGTCGCCCTGCGCCTCGCGCTGTTCGGGTGTCGGAGCCTTCAGCCAGATGTACGGCGGCCCGGCGCCGACGTACGTCGGCACTTCCATGGCGTGCACGACGACGATCTCGGCGTCGAGGGCGGCGCCGTGCGCGGCGCACCACTCGACGGCCCTCTGCGCGTGCTCCGAGCCGTCCACACCGACGACGATCTTCACGCCCATCTTCTGTGCTCCTCAGCTCTTGCGCGCGCCGGGATGTACGAAGCGGGCGTCCGAGCTGGGGAAGAAGATGCAGTCCGTGCCGTCGTCCCACCGGACGCGGTAATGGGTGATGCCACCGGTCTCGAGTACCTCGAGCACCTCTCCCGTGCGCCTCTGGTCGCCGAGATGACGTCCCTCGATGATGATCTCGTCCCCAATGTTGCCCTTCATCGCAGAACCCCTCCTCGTCGCGGCCTTGCACACCGAGCATCGCAAGGTGGCTTCCGCCCGGCCAGAGCCATTCGGCCCGCCCGGAAGAATGCGAAAGGCGGGAACGAGACTTCGCCGAAAGGGGTGCCGCTGCGACGGGCTACGAGACGCTGCGCAGGCGACGGCCGGTCACGCGTTCGGCGCGGATGCGGACGAGGTGATCTCGCTCGCCCGCGGGCCAGTCGTGACCGAGCTTTGCCTGTGCCGCGAGTTGCTCATGCTGGTCCGTCACCTCGCTCGCATGGCCGATGACGAGCACGCTCCAGCCGGGGGACGCACTGTCAACCTCGAATGCCACCCGTGTGCCGAGCACTGCTGCAGTCAGCTTGGTACCCGGGCTGGTGCGGAAGACGATGTCGTGCTCCAGCAACGCGTAGTACACGGGCAGGACCGCGAGGTCGTCGGCGATGTGCAGGCCGACGCGGCCCAGCGAGCGACTGCGGAGGTGGATGTAGCAGTCGGCTTCGTCGAGGACGTCGAGACCTTCCCGGCTCATGTCTCGACCCTACCCACCCGGCGCGCAGGCGTGAAGGTGCCACCGGTCGCCGAGCCCGCGGCGCAGTCAGCGTGGGCCGGGAGCGAGGAGCACGGGACAATCGGCGAGTCCGACGGCGCCCATCGCGACACTGCCGAGCGTCATGCGTGCGATTCCGCTGCGCGCATGAGTGTTCATCGCAATGAGCGTGGCCGGCAACGTGCCGGCGAAGTCGGCGATCGCGCCGGCGATGTGGGAGCTGCGCAGGACGACCGGCGACGCATCGAGCCCTTCGGCGACGAAGCGTTGGACGATCGCGCCCACCGTTTCGTCCGGGTGCGTCGCACCCTGGACGTCGAGCGGATGGATGACGAGCGCGACGCGGATGTCCAGGCGCAATGCCTTCGCCCAACGCGTTGCGACCGGAATGATCGGATCGGCAACGTTCGACGCGTCCACGCACACCAGCATGTGCCGGAACTCGCCGGGCCAGTCCACGCGGCAGTGCCGGCCGACCAGCAACATCGGCGTGTGGGTGTCCCGGACAACCTGCTCGGCAACGCTCCCGAGCAGCGCCCAGCGGAAGCCCCCGCGCCCGTGGGACGTCATGCACACGAGCCGGCCGGTCGCGGCGTTGACGACGTGCTCGATCGCCAGGGCGGCAGGATGCTCGTCGATCAGGGCCACTTCGGTGGGCACGTCCTCGTCTTGCCTAGCGATGGCTTCGAGGTACGACTTGCGGTCCCCCGATTCCCAGTCACCCCAGTCCGTCGTGACGAGCATGAGGCGCGCGCCGATCCGGCGCGCGATCGTGCGGGCGACCGGCACGGCGCGTTCTGCGAATGGCGAACCGTCCAGTGGGACGACGATCGATTGCGCAACGCCCCGGTCGGCATCCTCGGATATCGGCACGGTGGTCATGCATCACCTCTCGCGTGGTCTCGTTGCCGCGTGGCGAGGCTAACCGCCCCGATTCACGCGGGGGACCGGGAACGCGTGCGGGCCGGGCGACCGGACCCGTTGCCGCTCGCGAGGACGACGAAGATGATTGCGAGCACCACGCTGATCAACCCGATCGTCCAGCGCGCGTACGGCGAGCCGAGATCTGTCACCGCGCTGCCTATGCGCGGAATCGTCCAGTCGACGCGTGCGACGATCGCCGACGGCGCTCTCGTGAAGTACTCGCTCGTGTCGTTCGCATCACCGCGCGTCTCGATGTTCACCGCATTCCCACTGATGCCGATGCTGCGGACTCTGTGCGTGAGCAGCTCGCCCGTTCGAGGATCCCGGAGCGTCACGATTGCTCCCGTGTGGAGGTCTGCCGCTCGGGTCCATTCGACGACGACGACGTCTCCGACGACCAGCGCCGGCTCCATCGAAGCGCTCCGCACGATCAGCGGCCGGTAGCCGAGGCCGAGGAGCGAGAGCGTCGCAAGCGCGGTGGCGGCCGTCACTCCGACGACGAGGAGCTCGGACCAGGCGATCAGCGACGAGAGGATGCGCAAGCGCCCGGCGTCGCTGTCGAGCACGGCGCCGACTTTGCGCACGCCGACTGCCGCGATGGCATCTCGTGCAGGAATGTCGGCCGCGCAGAAGAGCTCTCGGATCCAACGCGCGCGATCGACGTCGTTCATCGACAACGACATGCCGACGATTGCACCGTGCGGGTTCACCCGCCGACCCGCGACGACTGCCGTCGTGTCGAGCGTCGTCGAGTCGGAGCACGCGATCGAGATCGACACCACGGAGCCGCGGTCCATCTCGGGAAGGTGACCGGCGACCGCGAGCCCCCGGGGTGACGCGTTCAGCGCCCGGGCGGGGCGGCCGTTGACGAAGACGGGAATGTCGATCGCGAGGCGGTACCCGCTGCGTTCCCATGCGCGCTTGCCGAAGGCGCGTACCGCGAACAACCACATGAGCACCAGCTCGACGATCGCGAGCGCGACGGGTACGTCCAGAGCATGGTTGGCAACAGGGGCCCGGTCGACGAGCGCAACGGTGGTGACGAGGCTCAGCACGACCGCGGCCGCAAGAAGGGGCTGATCGGGGATGCGGAACCGGACGGGTCGTACGCGACCG
>DASQHW010000240.1:0-3687 GCA_035631895.1 Acidimicrobiia bacterium
GAAGTAGTCACCGTCACGCTCGACGGCCTCTCCCGTGTGGATGCCCATACGGACCCGGAGGAGGATCCCGCCCGGCCAGCGCTCGGAGTGCAGCGCTCGTTGCCCGTCCACCGCGGCGCCGACCGCATCGGCAGCGCGACCGAACGCCGCCGCGAATGCGTCGCCCGCGGTCGAGAACACGTACCCGCCGTGCGCCTCGATCGCCTGACGGAGCAGCTCGTCGTGCACACCGAGGGCGGAGCGCATCGCGTCCGGCTGTTCCTCCCACAGCCGCGTCGAACCCTCGAGATCGGTGAACAGGAAGGACACGGTCCCCGAAGGCGGCTGCGGCACGATCCGAACGTTACGACGCCGCACTAGCTTCCTGCGGGTGTCGCCCGGTGCACCCGACCCTGTCGCGCTCGCGCGAGTCGTGCTGCCGGCATGCGGCCCGGGAAGCGTGGAAGGGCTGCGCCGGCTGTCGGGCGGCGCGTCGCGGGAGACATGGACGTTCGATCTCGTCGCGGCCGGCGGCGCGCGGCACGGACTCGTGCTGCGGCGCGACCCGGGGATGCACACCGGGTGGTCCGAGCGCGCAACCGAGTACATGCTGCTCGAGGCGACGGCCGCGGCCGGTGTCCCCGTACCGCGCGTGCGCGTGCTGCTCGGCCCCGATGACGACCTCGGTCACGGCTTCGTGATGGACCGTGTCGACGGCGAGACGATTCCGCGCCGCATCCTGCGCGACGACCTCTATGCGAACGCACGTCCGCTCCTGGCCGCACAGTGCGGCGAGATCGCGGCCCGCATCCACGCGACCGACGCGGCCACGCTGCCCGAGTTGCCGGTGCAGAGCGCCGCGTCCCAGATCGCGCAGTACCGCGAGAGCCTCGACACCCTCGGCGAGCCGCATCCCGCGTTCGAGCTCGCATTGCGGTGGCTCGCGGACAACGCGCCGGACGAGCCGGCGAAGGCCGCGCTCGTCCACGGCGACTTCCGCAACGGGAACCTCGTCGTCGGTCCCGACGGTGTGCGTGCGGTGCTCGACTGGGAGCTCGCGCACCTCGGCGACCCGGCCGAGGATCTCGGTTGGCTGTGCGTGAAGTCGTGGCGCTTCGGCGTGGTCGACAAGCTCGTCGGCGGTTTCGGCGACGTCCCGCAGCTGCTCGAGGCGTACGCGCGCATGGGCGGCCGGCGAATCGACGAAGCAACGCTGCGTTGGTGGGTGGCGCTCGGCACACTCAAGTGGGGAGTGATCTGCATCGCGCAGGCCTTCACACACCTGACCGGCGTCGTGCGGTCCGTCGAGCTGGCCACCCTCGGGCGGCGCGTCGCGGAGATGGAATGGGACCTGCTCGACATCCTCGACGGGGGATGGTGAACGTCGTCGTGCAGGACCGTCCGACCGCAGCAGAGCTCGTACAAGCCGTCCGCGAATTCCTCGAGCGGGACGTGATGACCGCGACCGAGGGACGGGTGCAGTTCCACACACGCGTGGCGATCAACGCGCTCGGGATGGTCGAACGCGAGCTTCGGGAAGGGCCCGCCGTGGAGGCATTCGAACGCGACCGCGCCGCCGAACGGGAGCTGGCGGCGCGCATTCGGGACGGATCGCTCGACGACCGGCTCGAGCAGGTCCGCGCCGAGGTGCGCGCGTCGGTGCGGGAGAAACTCCTGGTCGCGAACCCGGCCTATCTGGGAGACGCGGACGGGTAGGGTGCGCGGGGCATGCGCATCGCAACGTGGAACGTCAACTCGCTGAAGATGCGGCTCCCGAGGATCGAGGAATTCCTCGGCTACGCCGACGTCGACGTGCTCTGCCTCCAGGAGACGAAGACCGCCGACAAGTCGTTTCCCGCGCTCGCGTTCTCGGCGCTCGGCTACGAGTCCGTGCACCACAGCCAGGGACAATGGAACGGCGTCGCGATCCTCTCGCGCGTCGGCATCGAAAACCCCTCACACGGGTTCGGCCCGGCAGTGGCAGACCCGTATGAAGGCGACGCGCGCGTGCTCGCCGCGACGTGCGGTGGCATTCGCTTCATCACCGTCTACGTCCCGAACGGTCGTGAGGTCGGCACCGATTTCTACGAGCGCAAGCTGCACTGGCTGTCGACGATGGACGAGTGGATCGCGGACCAGTACTCCCCCACCGATCCGCTCGTCGTCTGCGGCGACTTCAACGTCGCTCCGGACGATCGCGACGTATGGGACCCCAAGGCGTTCGCCGGGTCGACGCACGTCACCGAGCCGGAGCGCAAGGCGATCACGCGTCTTCACGAGTGGGGGTTCGAGGACACCTTCCGCCGCGTGTACCCGGAGCAGGACCGGCTGTACACGTACTGGGACTACCGCGCCGGCGATTTCCATCAGCATCGCGGCATGCGCATCGACCACGTGCTCGCCACACCGCCCGTCGCGGAGCGCGTGACGTGGGCCGTCGTGGACCGCAACGCGCGCAAGGGTTCCGGGCCCTCCGATCATGCCCCGCTGATCGTGGATCTCGCGGACTGACGACGACCAGGCTCAGACGCGGCCGTGCGCGAATTCCAGCGCACGACGGGCGAGTCCGGGCACGCCTTCTTCGAGTGCGGCGAAGTACGCATCATCGCTCGTGCCCGCCTTGAAGCGCGCGTACGAGCCCTCCATGACGCACGCGAGCTTGAACAAGCCGAGGACGCAGTAGAACGCGAGGTGCGTGAGCTCCCGGTCCGTGTTGTTGGCGTATCGCTCGACGAGCTCGGCGCGCGTCGGCACGTCGGCAGACGCGTCGAACGGCGATATGCCGGCAGGCGACACCCTCTCCCCCGGCTCGACCCAGATGCCGATCACCCAGCCGAGGTCGACGAGCGGGTCGCCGATCGTGGATTGCTCCCAGTCGACCACGGCCACCAGCTCGACCGGCAGGCGCGGCGCGAACATCACGTTGTCGAGCTTGTAGTCGCCGTGGATCACGCCCGGCGGTTGCATTGTCGGCGTATGCGCCTCGAGCCAGCGGCCCGCCTCGTCGACGTCGGGCAGCGGTCGTGACTTGTAGCGCTCGAGCTGGCCCAGCCACCGGGGCACCTGCCGTTCGAGGTAGCCGTCCGGCTTGCCGAATCCTTCGAGGCCGCCGTGCTCCCAGTCGAACGCATGGATGCCGGCGAGCGCATCCATCAGCGCATAGGCGCACGCACGCGGCGAGCCGGGATCGCGGTCGAGCGGTGGTGGGACGCGCTCGCGCACGACGACGCCGTCGATCGGCTCCATGAGGTAGAACGGCGCGCCGATCACCTCGCGGTCGGTGCAGAGCGCGACGGGCCGCGGCACGGGCACGTGCGAACGGCCGTGGAACGCACGCAACACGCGGAACTCTCGTGCCATGTCGTGCGCGGTCGGCGACAACGGTGGGCGGGGCGGGCGCCGCAAGACGAACACGGTGTCACCCCGCGTCACACGGAAGACCTCGTTCGAATGACCCGTCGTGATCCGCTGGACATCGACCACGCCGCCGCGCTCGAGCCCCTGCTGGTCCATCCACCCCGCGAGGCGTTCGGCATCGACGAGCTCCGGCATGTGCATGGCTCGATTCTTCCACTCATCCAATCGCGCCGGTCGCTCCGAAGAACGTACGACCGTGAAGAGTGCTGTGAAACGAAGGAGATCATCGTGTCGCTCGTGCGTTTGCTTCCGGCGTGGTTCCACGCCATCGCCGACTACGCAGTCGGCTTC
>DASQHW010000241.1:0-2535 GCA_035631895.1 Acidimicrobiia bacterium
GAGCGCCGGGACTCAGATTCTTAGTTGGTTACCAGCCCCAGGAGAAGCCGCCGAGGTCGTCGACCCACGTCGCGCCGGCTGCGAGCGCCAGTGCGCCGAGGATCATTACCGCGATGACCACACCCTGGACCTTGAATCGCCATGTCATCCCCAAATTACCCCTTTGTTTTTCCAATCTACGCCAGGTCCGGCGAAAAGTATGCGGTAGGCCCGGTGTACTCCAGCGTTCTAGTTTCGTCAATAATCGTTAAAAATAATGTAGGCGAGGTCTTGGAAAACCGAACCATCCGGCGCGGAACGGCTGACGGTGCGAGGCGCGAGGTGCGCCTTCCGCCCCTGCCGCCGGGCCTGGAAGTCTACCGGCCGGCGGACGTTCTGGGCTCGGCGGTGCTCGTCGTCGAGGACGAGGCGGCGATGCTCCAGCAGATACGGATCGATCTTCACGACCTCGGTTACCGACCTTCCGTAGCCGCGAGTGTCGATGAAGCGCGTGGCGTGCTCGAGCACGAGCGCGTCGCCGCCGTGCTGCTCGACCTGGTGCTGGACGAGCACGAAGACTCGGGCTTCGAGCTGCTGACGTGGATCCGCCAGCACCATCCCGGACTTCCGGTGATCGTGCTGTCCGCGGCGCAGGTCAACTCCGCGTCGATCCGCCGCGCGTACGAGCTCGGCGCCAGCTCCTACTTCGTCAAGGGCAACGTGCCGATGGCCCACATCTACTCCGACCTCGCCGCGCGGCTCGTCGAGCGCGGCACCGGGCGTCCCGGGACGTATCGCTTCGGACGCCTCGAGTTCGACCCCACGCAGCGCGTCGTCCGCCTTGACGACCACGAGGCGCGCCTCACCCAGCAGCAGACGGCGCTCGTCCTCTTTCTCGCTCAGGGCTCGAAATCGGCGACCGCGCGCGACCTGATCCAGGCCGGCCTGTTCCGGCACAACGCCGCGCACTCGACCGTGCACTCCGCGCTTCTCACGTTGCGGCGCCGGCTCGACGAGCTCGAGCCAGGACTTGGCGCAACGTTCGTGCACGCGTCCGCGCGCGGCTACAGTCTCGTCGCGATCCATGAGTGATTCGGACGACGAGCGCGCGACGACGCCGCTACCGAGCAAGTCCGTGCTCGACGACGTCGTCGACCTGCGCCGTTATTTCCACAAGCATCCCGAGGTCAGCTTCGGCGAGCACGAGACCACCCGCTATCTGAAGGAGAGGCTCCGCGAGCTCGGTCTTGACCTGAAGGACTCGCCCACCGAGACGGGCGCGGTGGCCATGCTCGACACCGGCCGCCCGGGCAAGACCGTGATGCTGCGCGCCGACATCGACGCGCTGCCCATCAACGAAGAGACCGGCGTCGACTTCCATTAGCGGATCGACGGCCGCATGCACGCGTGCGGGCACGACGCGCACATGGCGATCATGATCGGCGTCGTCCGCACGCTCATCGACCGCATCTGGGACGTCAGCGGCAAATACCTCTTTGTGTTCCAGCCCGCCGAAGAGATCGTCGAGGGCGCCAAGGCGATGATCGGTCGCGGGCTTCTCGACGACCATCGTCCCGACGTCGTCCTCGGATTGCACGTCGCGAGCTTTCTCGAATCGGGCACCGTCATCTCCAAGCCGGGGCTGATGTGGTCCGGATCCGATGCGTTCGACGTGAAATTCTCTGGACCCGGCGGACACGGCGGGATGATGGGACGCCGCGGCAACGTGCTCGCCGCGCAGGCCTTCTTCATCGAGCGATTGCACACCATCGTCGAAGGACTCGAGTTCGAAGGCGTGCAGTGCCACACCACGGTGGGCAACATCGCCAGCGACGGCGCGTGGAACGTCGTGCCCCGCGGCGTTCTCGTGCAGGGAAGCCTGCGCACGTTCAACGACGCGCTGCGCGATCAGGCGCTGGAGCGACTGCACGACCTGCTGCATGAGACGCAGAGTGAGTTCGAGGTGAAGAGCTCGCTGGACCTGGTGCACGCCACCGTGCCCTTGATGAACGAGCCGAACGTCACGCGCACGGTGCTCGACGTCGGGCGCGAGCTCATCGGCGATCACGCGAGCTTGCTGGGGCGACCGCTCACGGTCAGCGACGATTTCGCCGAGTTCCTCACGCGCATCCCGGGCTGCTACTTCATGCTCGGCGCGCGACCGGAAGGCGAGACTCCGCCCGCGCATCACTCGCCCACGTTCCGCATCGACGAAAGCGCGTTGCCGGTCGGCGTGAAAGTCCTCGCGGGAGCCGCGTCGCGTCTCGCGGCCGAGTAGGCCTCAAGACCGTTGCTCTTTCTGCTCGCGATCGCGTTCGGCATCGCCCTCGGCCTGCTCGGCGGGGGCAACCTTTCGAACCTCGCCCGGCTGAAGTTTCGGTGGCCCCTGGTGCTCGTCGGGGCCGTGTTGATGCGCTACGTCGTGATCTTCACTCCGCTGAGCCGTGTCGACGGAGCGCAGTACGTGTACGCGGCGTCGCTCGCGGTGATCGTGCTTTGGACCGTGTGGCACCTGCGTCTTCTTCCCGGGGTGTGGCTGGTGACGCTCGGCGGAGC
>DASQHW010000242.1:0-4951 GCA_035631895.1 Acidimicrobiia bacterium
GCCGAGCACGGCTTGCCGCCCCTCACGGTGCACTCCGTCCTCGAGAGCAAGGCACGGAGTTGGGCCGCGCATATGGCGAGCGGCGGCTGCGGCGTCGGCTCCAATGGCGCCCCGAACATCTGTCACTCCAACTTGAGCGACGGCATCACGGTGAGCTGGACGCGGCTCGCCGAGAACGTCGGCATGGTCAGTCCCAGCTCGAACGTGTCGGGCATGGAAAGCGCGTACGAGCACTCGCCTCCGCACGCGGAGAACATGCTGAGCCAGGTGCAGTACGTCGGAGTCGGCGTCGCGTATGTCGGCAACTACATGTACACCGCCGAGGAGTTCATGGCCACATAGCGCGGCGCCACCGCTCTGCCCGTCCTGCGGTTATCGTCGGTTGGAACCGAGAGACGCGCAGAGGGAGTTCTCCGTGAGCGACGCGATCGATGTGGTGCAACGATTCTGTGACCAGTGGGCGAAGGACGGCGGCGTCGACACGCTGGTCGAGTACTTCACCGACGATGCCGTGTACCACAACATCCCGGTGGCGCCGGTCACCGGGCGCGACGCGATCAAAGCCACGATCGAGATGTTCACGGCAGGTGTCGAGCGGATGGAGTTCCGCGTGCTGCACATCGCGGCCGCGGGTGATGTCGTGCTGACGGAGCGAGTCGACGTCTTCGTACTTCCGGACAAGACCATCGAGCTGCCCGTGATGGGAACCTTCGAGCTCCGTGACGGCCGTATCGCAGCGTGGCGCGACTACTTCGACCTCAACCAGTACATGACCCAGCTGCAGAGCGCCTGACGCGGGTCCGGCCGGGCGAGCCGATGATCACCGGTCGTATGCCGAGGTCGTGAGCATCGATTTGACCGTTGTGATCGTGTCGGCGTCACCTGCGCCCTTGTCCGGCCGGTACGCGCGCACACGTGCGAAGCGCAACGCGACACCGCCCGGATATCGCGTCGACGCCTGCACGCCGTCGAGCGCGACCTCGACGACGAGCTCGGGCCGGACGAACACGACGTGGCCCTCCCGGCGCACCATGAGCTCCTGCAATCGGGCGGTCTGCCACGTGAGCAGCTCGTCGGTCAGTCCCTTGAACGTCTTGCCGACCATGACGAAGCCCCCGTCGGGGTCGCGGGCCCCCAGGTGGAGATTCGACAGCCAACCCTGTCGCCGTCCGTGGCCCCACTCGGCGGCGAGCACGACGAGGTCGAGCGTGCGGACCGGCTTCACCTTGCGCCACGCACCACCGCGGCGCCCGGCGTCGTAGCGGGCATCGAGCGACTTCACCATCACGCCTTCATGTCCGGTTGCCAGCGCGTCGTCGAGGAACGCACGCGCGACCTCGGGATCGTCGGTATGCACCGCGGGGACGCGGTACGGCCCCACGATTGCGGCGAGCACCTCGGCCCGCTCGTGCAACGGGCGATCCAAGAGGTCCTCGCCGTCGACATGCAGCACGTCGAAGAAGAAACCCGACATCACCATCGCATGTGTCGTCGCGTCGTCGCGACCGAACCTGCTCATCGTGTCCTGGAAACGGTGGGGACGCGCAGTGTCGTCCACGCCAATCGTCTCACCGTCGAGCACGAGCGCGCGCGCGGGAAAGTTTCGCACGGCGGACACGACCTCGGGGAGCCGTTCCGTGACGTCGTTCAGATTGCGCGTGAACACGCGAACCTCGTCGTCCTGCCGGTGCACCTGGATGCGCGCGCCGTCGAGCTTCCATTCGACCGACGCGGGGCCTGTGTACGCGATCGCCTCGTGCACGTCCGCGGCGCTCGCCGCGAGCATCGGGAGCACCGGGCGCAGCACTTCCAGCCCGACCTCGTGCAGTGCTGCTCGCCCGCCGGTGAGCGCACGACGCGCGGTGTCCCCGAGGTTGCCGCCGAGCATCGCCGCGCGCCGCACCTCGTCGGCGGGTATGCCGGCCGCGCGGGCGACGGCATCGGCCATCAGCCCGGCGAGCGCTCCCTGGCGCAGCTCGCCGGTGAGCAGCCGGAACACGAAGTCGCCCTCGGCGTGGGTGGCACGCGCGAACAGGCCCCCGAGCGCGCGTCGACGGGCTGCTGCCGAACCCGCGCCGGTCGTGACCTGCACCGCGCTGATGACGCGGTCGAGGTCGTCGACGGTGACCGTCGCGCCGTCTGCGTGACCGCCGACCTCGTCTCGCACTGCGGCCAGCGTCGCCCACCCCACACCGACGCGCCCCTGTCGCGGCTCGCCGGTGAGGAAGCCCACGACCGGGACGATCTCCTCGTCGTCACACCGGGCCAGCAATGCGGCGATCGATTCGACCTTCGCATTGCGGGAGCGTGTCGATGCCACGGCCGCCGACGTCGCAACGACGTCCGCGAGGAGCATGCCCGCTCCAGAAGATCGCTCGGATGGTCCGCTCACGGCCTCGTGTCTCGCCTCGTTGGGTACGGTCCCCATCATGGAATACCGACGTCTCGGCCGCAGCGGCCTGCAACTCAGTGTGCTCTCGTTCGGATCGTGGGTGTCATTCGGCAGTCAGATCGGCGTCGACACCGCGATGGAGTGCCTCGATGCCGCGCGCACCGCGGGCGTGAACTTCTTCGACAACGCCGAGTCGTACGCCGGCGGCGAATCCGAGCGCATCATGGGTCAGGCGATCAGCAAGCTCGGCTGGCCGCGCCACAGCTACGTGATCTCGACCAAGGTGTTCTGGGGCCTCTACGACCTCCCGAACATGAAGAACACGCTGAACCGCAAGTACTTGATGCAGGCGATCGACGGATCACTCGACCGGCTCGGGCTCGACTTCGTCGACCTGCTCTTCTGCCACCGCGCCGACCCGCAGACGCCCATCGAGGAGACCGTGCGCGCGATGTCCGACATCGTCTCGAGCGGCAAGGCCCTGTATTGGGGCACGTCGGAGTGGACGGCCGACGAGATCCGCGCTGCATGGGAGATCGCCGAACGTCACCACCTTCACAAGCCGCAGATGGAGCAGCCCCAGTACAACCTGTTGAGCCGCATGCGTGTCGAGTTCGAATACGCGCGCCTCTACGAAGACATCGGCCTCGGCCTCACGACGTGGAGCCCGCTGGCGTCGGGCGTGCTCACCGGCAAGTACCTCGACGGCATTCCCGAGGACTCGCGTGGGAGCCTCCCGGGCTACGAGTGGATGCAGGGCATGCTCACCGATCCCCGCACGAACGAGCGCGTGCGCCGGCTCGAAGCGATCGCCCGCGACCTCGGTTGCACGCTCGCGCAGCTCTCGATCGCGTGGTGCACGAAGAACCCGCACGTGTCGAGCGTGATCACGGGCGCGAGTCGCGCGTCGCAGGTGCGCGAGAACATGGAAGCGCTCGAAGTCGCGAAGCGACTCGACGACGCGGTGATGGCCCGGATCGAAGAGGCGGTGCCGTTCCGGCGCTGAGCCCGGGGCCGCGGGCAGTGGTGGCATGGCTCGGGCCGGGTCGCACGCCCGCAACCCGGCCCGAACAACGGCAATGCCGTATGGAAGGCGTCCCCCCGGCGCACCGTCAGGTCGCCTCCTGCGCGACCTGCCGTGCGTGGCAAACCCTGCATCCGTGCGTGGCTGCCCCCGACCTCCGTGTCCCCTGCGGAGCTCTACCCTCTTTGGGCATTTTAGGCAGAACTGTCCATGGCCGCCTGAGCTATTCGACCCAATTCATGGCATTCGTGAGGACGCGCGGCCGCCCCCGTCGGCGCGGTCACGGACCCACATCATCAGCCGGCCTCGCTCGCCCGGCGCCTCGGGCGCCCGGGTATCGGTTCGCAACAGCCGGTAGCCGAGGCGGCGGGGGATCGCGGCACTGCGAACGTTCTCCTCGTCGCAGCAGATGAACACGCGTCGTATGCCATCGAGACCGAGCGCGACATCGGTGAGCGCGGCGCTGGCGCGGGTGGCAAGACCGCGGCCTTCCGCATCGGCACGGATCCAGTATCCGATCTCCATCGTGCCCGGCCCGCGCCGCGTCATCAGCCCGAACGAGCCGAGCACGGAGTCGTCGGGCGCGAACAAGCCGTACTGCCATTCCTCGCCGCGCTCGGCGAGGGCGGGGAGCTTGCGCAGCCGATCGCGCTGGAAGGCCGGCTCGGCCGATTGCGCGTCCGCCCACGGCATCCACGGGCGCAGGTGCTCGAGGTTCTCCGCCACGGCGCGCGCCACGGCCTCGGCGTCGTCGACCACGAAGAAACGTAGGTGCGTGCCGTCCTCGAGGTCGATGCGATCGGGCAACGCGGTCATGAGCCGGCGCGCCCGAATCCATAGGCGCGCTCGACCCGTGCGACACGGATCTCGTACGCGTCGTACCAGCGGGTGCGCCCCTCGTACTGCGCGAACGCGTGGTCGGCGTCGCGTTTCCACGCGGCGATCGCCGCCTCGTCGCTCCAATAACACACGGTGATGCCGATCTCCTCGCGGGCGCTGTCGGCGCCGAGGAAGCCCGGCTGGGCGGCCGCCAGCTCGAACATCCGGGTCGCAGTCTCCTCGTACCGGTCGCCGGGCTGCATGTTCCGGCGGGAGCTGAAGATGACCGCGTAATAGGGCGGTTCCGGGGTCTGCGCGAGGACCATGCCCCATTGTGCTCGTTCGGCTCGACGGGAGAAACTCGGATATGTAATATCCGGATTACTAGCCACCATTCCTCGGGAGGCCTCATGCGAGTGTTCGTCGCCGGCGCGACGGGAGTGGCGGGACGAAGGGCGGTCGCCCGTCTGGTCGCCGCCGGTCACGACGTCACGGGCATCGCCCGCTCGGCGCAGAAGGAGGCGCTGCTCGCTTCACTCGGCGCGCGATCCGTCCGCGTCGGCCTCTTCGATCCGGAGGCAGTCCGCCATGCGGTCGCCGGGCACGACGCGGTGGTGAACCTCGCCACGAAGATCCCCACTCTGTCGAAGATGGCGCAGATGTCGGCCTGGCAGGAGAACGAGCGGATCCGGCGCGAAGCCTCGGCACACCTCGTC
>DASQHW010000243.1:0-4959 GCA_035631895.1 Acidimicrobiia bacterium
CCTGCGACCAGGCGAGGAAGCACGGTCTCGAGCTCGTCGGGCTCGATCTCGCTCAGGTACGCCAGGTGCCCGACGTTCACGCCGATGATCGGCACCGGTGCGGGATACACGAGCTGCACCGTGTAGAGCATCGTGCCGTCACCGCCGAAGGAGAGCACGAGATCGAGGCCCGTCGCGAACTTGTCGGGATCGACCGCGTACGCGTCCAGACCTGCCGCGGGTGCATCCGGAGAAGGCACACGCACGTCGATGCCGTGCGCGACCAGCCAATCGACGGACCACCGCGCGAGCGAGTGTGCCTGCGGCCGCTCACGATGCGGCACCAATCCGACCGCATGCCCCTCCCGCGCCGGGCCCCGCTCGCTCATGCCGCGGCCTCGTGGGCGTGCCGAACGGCGTCGAGCAGTGCCGCCGCCGTCACGGTCGCCGTACCGCGACGCGCATGCACGAGGAACTCGACGTTTCCGTCTGCACCGCGTAAGGGCGACGGGATCACGGCGCGCGCGCCGAGGCCCCTGTCGTCGAGCGCGGCGACCACCTCCTCGAGCACGGCGGCGTGCACCTCCGGGTCGCGCACGACGCCCCCGCGCCCCAGCCGCTCCCGTCCCGCCTCGTATTGGGGCTTCACGAGCAACACGAAGTCGGCGCTCGGCGCAGTGATCGTCAAGAGGTTCGGTGCGATCGTCCGCAACGAGATGAACGACACGTCGACGACACAGATGCCGGGCGGTGGCTGCAGCGCGCCCTCTCCCAGGTCGCGGACGTTCGTCCGTTCCATCACGGTGACGCGTGGGTCCTGGCGCAGCGACCACGCGAGCTGACCGCGGCCGACGTCGATCGCGTAGACGTGCACCGCGCCGCGTTGCAGCATGCAGTCGGTGAACCCACCGGTCGACGCCCCGACGTCGACCGCCAGGCGGCCGTGAAGGTCGATCGCGAACCCGTCCAGCGCGGCGCAGAGCTTGTGACCGCCGCGCGAGACGTACTCGCCGCCGGCGGGCAGCACGACGACCGGTTCGTCTGCCGCCACCTGCCGGGCCGGCGTGCTCGCGTTCGCGCCTGCCACCAACACCCTGCCGCCCTGGATCGCTTCGATCGCACGGGCCCGGCTCGGCACGAGACCACGTCGCACGAGCTCCGCATCAAGGCGGCGCCGCGGCGGCACTATGGGAATGCTCCCCGGCTGCGCTGCCGCGGCACGGCTCAACCCGCCTTGCGGGCGGCCTTCGCCCCGGTCTTCTTCGCGCTCTTCGCCGACTTCTTGGCGGGCTTCTGCGCAGCGGTCTTGGCCGGTGCCTTCTTCACGCGCGAGGCCTTGGTCAGCCGGCGTTCGAGCGCAGCGAGATCGGCTTTCGTCGCCAGGCCGAGCGCACCGAGCTGCCGCTGCACCTCCTTCTGGATGACCTTGCGCAGGTCTTCGCGGCGCTGCCGGCTGTGTTCGAGCAGCTCCTCGACGGCCGACGCCATCTGGTCGCGTGCCAGGTGGCCTTGGGCGACCAGATCGGCGGCGAGTGCGCGGGCTTGCGAGCGGCGCATCTCGGTGAACTGACTTCCGGCTTCGAGCAACCGGTTCCAGTCAAGGGCCTGGGGCATCGTTGGCGTCTCCTGTGCAAGCTCGGCGCGCCGGTCGGCAGCCGTGCGCGGTGAGGGCGTTCGCGCCCGTGCAGCCTAGAGGCGGCCGGGACCCGGCCCGGCAATCCCCGATCCTGGCGCGCCGGTGCCCCGCAGCCGGGACTGCCAAGTGTTCGCGCGGGCGCGTTTCGGGCTGGGTAAGGATCGTTCCATGCTGCCGCTGCGGGACGAGAACCCCACCTCTCGCGTCGCGGTCGTCACTATCGCCCTGATCGTGATCAACATCGGGATCTATTTCCTCATCCAGCTTCCCCAGGACACGACCGAGCAGGTCCGGTTCACGTACAAGTGGGCGGCCGTGCCGTGTGAGATCCATACCGGCCACCCGGTGGTCGCGGTCCCGGAGCAAGAACCCATTGCGCCGGACGCGTGTGCCGTGCCGGCCACGGGCATCACGGCGCCCCAACCGGTCGCGCCGCACAAGAACGTCTGGCTCGCGATTCTCTACTCCATGTTCCTTCACGGCTCCGTGTTGCACGTGCTCGGCAACATGTTGTTCTTGTGGATCTTCGGCAACAACGTCGAGGACCAACTCGGAAGTGTCCGGTATCTCGTCTTCTATCTCGTCGGCGGTTACGTCGCGGCGTTCGTGCACATCGCGACGAACCTCAACTCGACGGTGCCGATCGTCGGCGCGTCGGGCGCGATCGCGGCAGTCATGGGTGCCTACTTCGTGTGGTTCCCGAAAGCGCGCGTCCTCACCGTCATCTTCCCGTTGATCTTCTTCGTGTTCCGACTGCCCGCGGTCGTCGTGCTCGGGCTCTGGTTCCTCACGCAGTTCCTGACTCAGACGTCCAGCGGCATCGCGACGGCGGCGCACATCGGCGGCTTCATCTTCGGTGCGCTCGTTGCGTTCTCGCTCAAGGGCGCCGGCTTCCCGCGTCAGCGCGTGACCCAGCCTCTGTACCCCGGGCCAGCGGCTTACTGACGGGCCCCGAGGGCACGCACCAACATCGGCGCCAGCGCGCCCAGGTCTGACGCGACGAACGGAGGCGGAGGTTCGGGCACGCCCTCTTCGCCGGGACTCCCCGCCACACCGGACAGCACGAGCGCGAACGGCCAGCCGAGCGCGTCGGCGAGCGCACCGTCGGTCGAGGGCCGGTCCCCGACCATCACGCCATGGTCGCCGAACCGATCGCGCACGAGCGCGACGGTCGGAGGCTCCGGTTTGCCGGCGACCTCGGGTGCCCGGCCACTCGCAGTCGAAACCGCCGCCGCGATCGCGCCCGCGCCGGGCAGCAGGCCCTGCGCCGCCGGATACGTCGGATCGAGGTTCGTGGCGACATAGCGCGCGCCGCCACGCACCGCATCGGCGGCGCGGCGCAGCCGCTCGTAATCGAAGGTGCGGTGCCATCCCACGACGACCGCGTCGGCCGGGCCGTCGTCCACCACCACGAAACCGGACGCGTGAAGTGCCTCGATCACGCCGGCACCCGCGCACGGGAGCACGCGGGCGCCGTCCGGCAGATCGCGTGCGAGCACCGAGGCCGCGGCTTGCGCGCTCGTGGCGAGGTCGCCGGGCTCGGCGGCGATACCCATCGCGGCGAGCCGGCCGACGGTGTCGGCGACGCGGGCGCCCGAGTTGTTGGTCACGAACACGACACGAAGCCCGGCGTCGCGCAGTTTCGCGACCCCGTCCGCGGCCCCGGGAATCGCCTCCTCGCCGCGCCAGATGACACCGTCGAGATCACAGCAGACGACACTGCTCGGGGTCGCCTCCCCGCCGGCGACTCGGCTCACGCGCTGTCGGGCTCGGCCCGGTCGAGCGCGGCGCGGTAGTCCGCGTTCTCGGGCCGCATCACTGCCGCCTGCCGCAGGTGGCCACGCGCGCCGGTACGGTCGCCGGCGCGCAACCGGCAGAGCCCGATCCCGAAATGCGCGTAGTCGTTGACCGGCTCGAGGTCGAGCGCCGCCAGGAACTCCTCCTCGGCCGCGTCGAACCGGCCGATGCGGTAGTACGCACGTGCGAGTGCCTCACGGACCGAGCCCTTCCCGGGCTCGAGGTCGCGGACACGCTCGAGGGCGATCACCGCGGCGTGGGCGTTGTCATCGGCGAGCAGCCGCGTCCCCTCCTGGAACGCCACGTACGCATCACGGTGATCCATGCCAGTCCTCTCCTTCAGTGCCTTCACTTCCCACTGTGGTACAACCGCAGCGCATTCCCCACGCCCTCGAGGAAGTACCCGGAGCGCTGCCAGTTGCCCCACTTCTCGCCCTTCGCCGGCGTGCGCTACGACCCACGGACGGCGGGCGCGCCGCTCGACGCGCTCGCGGCTCCACCATATGACGTCGTCGACGAAGACCACCGGGCCGCGCTCGAGGCCGCGGACCCGCACAACGCTGTCCGTCTGATCCTGCCCCGCGACAGCGAACGCGA
Source organism: Acidimicrobiia bacterium (assembly GCA_035631895.1). Classification (GTDB taxonomy): domain Bacteria; phylum Actinomycetota; class Acidimicrobiia; order IMCC26256; family PALSA-610; genus DASQHW01. The sequence goes on from DASQHW010000243.1 coordinate 4,010, forward strand.
CGGTGACCGCTACGAGCGGGCCGCGGCGGCGTTCACGCATTGGTGCGCCAGTGGTGTGCTCGTACGCGACGTGACCCCGCGTTTCTACGCGTACCGGATGACCTTCACCGACACCCACGGCGCACGCCGTCATACGCGGGGCGTGATCGGGGCGCTGGGCCTGCCGGAAGCGACCGAGAGTGACATCCTGCCCCACGAGCGGACGCTGCCGAAGGCGAAGTCCGACCGGCTCTCGCTCCTGCGCGCGATGCGGGTGAACGTCGACCCGATCTGGGGGCTGAGCCTCGCCAGCGGTCTCACCGCGTTGACCGAAGGTGCCACGCCGCTGGCCGAATGCCGGGACGCCGACGGGGTCGTCCACACCCTCGGCGCGATCGACGACCCGGCCGCCATCTCCGCGATCCGCAACCTCGTCGGGTCGTCACCGCTGGTCCTCGCGGACGGCCATCATCGCTTCGAGACTGCGATCAACTATCGCAACGAGCTGCGCGCGTCGGGCGAGCCGGCTCGTGGCGCCGATGCGATCATGGCCTTCGTCGTCGAGCTCGTGGACGAGGAGCTGTGGATCGAGCCGATTCATCGACTCGTCGACCTTCCGGCCGGCACCGACCTCCGAGCGCGCCTCCGCGACGCATTCGACGTGAGCGATGCCGGGCCGATCACCGTCGACAGGGTCACCTCGCTGGAATCCGCAATGCGCGCCGCGCACGGCCTCGGCATCGTCGACGACCAGGGGCTCGCGCTCGCGGTGCCACGTGCGGACGTACGCGCGGCCGCGCTTGCCGGTGAGCACCCGGCCGTCGCGGACACCGATACTGCCGTGGTCGAGGCGCTCGTCGTGCCGCGTCTCGAGAGCGCGACCTGGAATTACCGCCACGACGCGCAGGCCGTCGCACAGCTCGTCGACAAGGGCGTCGTGAGCGCGGCGATCCTGTGTCGCCCGGTGTCCG
>DASQHW010000244.1:0-8706 GCA_035631895.1 Acidimicrobiia bacterium
CGAACCCTGACCCGATAGCCGGTGTGTGCGTGGATGGAAGGTAGGGCGGCGTTTAGGATTGGTGTTCGGGCTCGTGGCCATGCTCACCCCCGTGGGCCGAACCGTGGCGCGCACGTCCGCCGTCCCGGTCGCACGGCCGCATGTCAATGCGACGCACACCGACGTACGTCCTCTCGGCATCTCGCGCGCCGCCGCGACCAACTGGACACCGCAGTCGCTGGCGTCTGCATACGGCATCGTGTGGTCGCCGGCCCTGGGTGCCGGCAAGACGATCGCGATCATCGACGCGTACGACGCTCCCGCCGTCGAAGCGGACCTCGCGACCTTCTCCCGCGCCTTCGGTCTTCCGGCGTGCACCACCGCGAATGGCTGCTTCAAGCGCGTGAACCAGGTGGGTGCCTCAGCTCCACGACCGTCGTTCGACGCGGACTGGGCGTTGGAGATCGACCTCGACGTGCAGTGGGCTCACGCGATGGCGCCCGGGGCGAAGATCCTCCTCGTCGAAGCACGGACCGCGAGCTTCAACGACCTCGACGCCGCCGAGCAGTACGCGAACAACACTTCGAGCGCCACCTTCCTCAGCAACAGCTGGGGTGCGTCCGAGTTCTTCGGTGAGGGCGCCTTCAACGCCATCTACACGCCGAAACCCGGCAAGAGCATGCTCTTCGCCAGCGGCGACAGCGGTCTGCCCGCGTCGTATCCCTCCGCTGCACCGGGTGTGGTGTCGGTCGGTGGGACGACGATGTCGAAGAACGGCTCCACGATCACCGAGACCGTGTGGAGCGGTGGTGGCGGCGGCTGCAGCAACTCCCTGGCGGCAGCTCCGCAGCAGAAGGCGTTCAAGGAGTACCCGCAGGCCGGCTGCAGGAACGGTATGCGTGCGACACCGGACGTCGCCGCCGTCGCCGACCCGGCCACCGGCGTGCTCGTCTACATGTCATCGGCATGGCAAGGTGCGCGCGGCTGGTTCAAAGTCGGCGGGACGAGCCTGGCGACACCCGTCGTGGCCGCCATTGCCGCAGGCGCCGGTGTGACGCTGAACGCCGAGACGATCTACGGCACGACATTCCGCTTCCGTGACGCCAACGCATCGACGGCGAGCCCTACCAACGGCGCCACGTGCAAGACCGGCTACGACATGTGCACGGGTCGCGGGTCGCTCATCGGCCTCACCGCCTTCGGCGCACGCGTCCGGCCGTGAGATCCCGTCCCCCCGGGCAGCATGTGTGGGGTGCGAGACCCGCACCCCACACGTGCTTTCATTCCTCGCCGGTCAACCCCAGCGCGGCGCTTCGTCGGGGTTGATACCGAGCGACATCTTGCCGATCAGCTCGTGCGTCAACAGCAGGTTTGCCGGGTGGATACGGCCGAGCCGCGAGTCCCGGAACAGCTGCTCGAGCCGCTGACGCTTGAAGATTCCCGACCCGCCCGAGAGGTCGAGCGCCCGGTCGACGATCTCGAAGGCCTTCGTGGTGACCACGTGCTTCGTCGACACGATCTTCACCGGCCAGTCGGGATGCTCGACACCGTTCGACCAGTCGTCGGCGGTGCGGTCCAGATACGCCTCGATCGTCTCGAGATTCATGCGCATCTCGGCGACGTAGTGCTGCACCTCGGGGTGGTACGCCATCGAGCGCGTCAGCGCGATCGACGACCGTTGCGGCATCCGCTCGATCGTCATGTCGTACGCCCGCTTGGCGACACCCGTGTACACCGCGGAGAAGCCGAGCAACCCCCAGGCGAAGATCCCCACCTGGAACATCCCCGCGCCCGCAAATCCGGCAGGGCACACCAGAGCCACACGGTCGTCGGGCACGAAGGCCCCGTCCATGATCGTGTCGTTGCTCTCGGTCGCGCGCATGCCGAGGGTGTCCCAGGTGGGCTCGATGCGGTAGTGCGTGGTGTCGCGCCCCATGAATGCGTGCACGATCTGCGGCGCGTTCGGGTCGCTCGTGTCCATCGCATGGAAGCCGAGGTAGTCCCAGACGGGCGAGAGGCTGCCGAAGATCTTGTGGCCCGTGATGTTCCAGCCGCCGTCTGCCCGCTCCGCCTTCGTCGTTGAAAGGAAGAGCGGCAGGTCATTGCCCGTCTCACCGTGACCGGCCGCGAAGACCTTGCCCTCGGCGGCTTCGGTCAGCACGAACTCGGCACTCTTGTCCCCGGCGCGCCACAGGTCGGCGGCCATCCCGGTCCAGTACAGGTGCATGTTGACGGCCACCGCGGTGGCGGGGGCGACGTAGGCGATCCGCTTCTGGAGCGGCAGCACCTCGTTGAGCCGCATACCGGGACCGCCGAACTCCTCCGGGAGCGCGATCTTCAGATAGCCGGACGCGCGGAGCTCCTCGAAATCTTCGTGGAAGAAGCGGTTGTCGCGGTCGTATTGCGGGGCCCGCTCGTCGAAGCGGGCGAGCATGTCGTCGGTCAGGACTTCGGCTGCGGGTCTCGTCGTGGTCGTCATCGGTCCGGTTCCTCCCTGCGGGGATGCGTTGTCGGGGAACCTAAGACGGCCCGCGCCTCCCGTCTGCCGCAGAACCGTCACTCATGCCGATTTCCCCGAGCCGGACGCGCACCGCCGCGAGGTCGTGCCGATCGGCGAGGTCGCGCGCCTCCCGCGCGAGCCGGTCGGCGACATCGCGGTCACCGAGGGTCTCCCGGAGCACGGCCCGGTCGGCCAGCGTGCGCGCGACCCACGGCACTGCTCCGAGCCGCCGGTCGAACTCGAGCGCATCGGCGAACCGTCTATCGGCTTCGTCGACGTCGCCGAGCACCCACGCGATCAGCCCGAGATACCGGTTCACCGCGCCGATGTAGCCCGTCACGTGGCCGAGGGTCGCCCCCGAGTCGGCCCACGGCCGGAGCTGGTGCTCGATCGCCTGCGCGATCTCCAGCTCGCCGAGCAGATACGCGGTCTCGGCGCAGAAGCACAGCGAGCCGAGGAACAAGATGTCGCGAGGGAGGTCCGCGAAGTCGTCCGCTGCAAGCTGATGCAGGAGCGTGCGAGCCTCGTCGTACATGCCCACCTCGGCCAGCAGCAAAACCAACCCGGGCCGCCACATCGCTTCGGTCGGGTTCAGCTGCAACAGCATGCGCACGACCGATGCGAGCTCCCCGAGGCGCGCCTGCTCGCGCCGGATCAAGAACATCTGCACGCCGTGGACGCCGGACACGTCCTCGCGCGCCTGAACGATCTCGAGCGCGCGGTTCGCCTGCGACTCCGCAGCCTCGAGGTCGCCGGCAAGGAAGCTGCGCAGCTGGAAGTCGCAGACCGAGACATACCTGCTGAACCGGAGGCCGTCGATCTCCGCCGTGCGCTGGAATTCCTGGAACCAGCGCTCGTATTGCGCCTTGTCGCCCCGGCACAGCGCGGCGACCGTCGCATACTGCGCGACCGTCCCCAGCTGGGCGAGGTCGTTCAGCGCCGCTGCGACACCGGCGCTCTCCTCGGCGCGAGCGAGGACGAGCTCGGCCTCGCCCGGTTGGAAGCGCGCGAGGGACTGCGCAGACGCCGCCAGCGCATGGGAGATCAAGGGCAGGTCGTCCAGCTCCCGCGCTTCGGTCAGCGCGTCCTCGACGAGACGGCGGGAATCGTCGAAAGCGCCGCTGTAGTGCAGGGCGCGGCCACACGAGGCCTGCAGCCAGACGCGCTGCACCGGAAGGGTCTCGTGCTCGAGAGCCTCCCGGAGCAACGCAACAGCCTCGGGACCGTGCATTCCCGGCCGCCAGGCGGTCTCCTCGAACGCGATCGCGGCGCGGGTGAACGCCTCCCAATCCCCTTCCGCGCGCGCAAGATCGGCGGCGGCGCGAAACGTCGCAACGGCGGACGCATGATCGCCGTCGAGTTGTTGCGCGTCGCCCTTGCAGATCAGCAGCTCGAGCTTCGAACGCTCCGGATACGTGGGCATGCGCGCGACGAGCTCGAGCGCGAACGAGTAGTCCTCGACCGCGGCTTCGAACGCGAGCAGATCGATCGACCGGCGGGCCGATCGCTTCGCGTAGTCGAGAGCCCGTTCGAGCTTCTCGGGAGCACCGGCGTTCGCATAGTGCTGTGCGAGCGCGCGGAGGTGGTCCGAGAGGCGCGCCGCGAAACGTGTTTCGATGACGTCGGCGAGCGCCGCGTGCATACGCGCGCGCCGCGATGCCGAGAGCTCGGCGACCAGCGCATCACGCACGAGCGCGTGAGTGAAGCGGAACCGGTCCACCGCGACCTCGTCGACCAGACCGGCGCCGACCGCCTGCTCGACGAGACGCAGTCCGTCGTGCTCGCCGAGACCCGCAGCGTCGCTCACGACGCCGAGAAAGAACTCGAGGCCGCTCAGGGCGGCAACCTGGAGAAGCTCCAGGGTTGCCGGTTCGAACCGGCCGAGGCGACGGCGCACGGCCGCTCGTACGTCAGTCGGCAGCTCCATCGGCAGGGTGCCGTCGGCACGCATGCCCGACAGGACGGCGCGCAGGAACAGCGGGTTGCCGGCAGTCTCGTCGGCGAGCCTGGCCGCATTGTCCGCGGGGAGCGTCGTCGCCTCGAGGAGCGATGCGATGTCGTCCACGGTGAGACCTCGCAGCGGCAGCCGGCGGCTGCAGCCGGTGCGTTCGAGCTCGTCGACGAGATCGTTGAACGCCGCGCTCACGTCGGGACTGGTGTCGCGTGCGGTCGCGAGGATCGTGAGACGCGCGGGTTGCGCACTGCGCGCGATGTGACCGAGCAGCGCGAGCGTCGGCCGGTCGGCCCAGTGGACGTCGTCGACGACGAACACGAGGGGCTGCGTCGCGGCAACCATCGACAGCCAGGACCTGACCGACTCGAACAAGCGATACTGCTCGGTCTCCGTCGCGGCCTCGGGCGGCCGCAGCCCTGGCATGCGAGAGAGCAGCTCGGGAACAAGTCGCACCAAGGGCTCCGGATCCACGCCGAGCACGCCTCGCAGCTCGTCGTCGCGGCACTGGCTCACGAACCATCGCAATCCGTCGATCACCGGCTGGAACGGCGCGCGGACCTGCTCGTCACATCGCCCGTACAGAACGAGCGCGCCGCGGCGGTGCACGAGCGATGCGACCTCCTGGCCCAGGCGCGTCTTGCCGATCCCGGGCTCGCCCAGCAACCAGACCGCATGAGCACGCTCGGCCGCCATCACACAATCGGCGACCAGCGCCAGCTCCTCCTCCCGGCCGACGAACTCGGTGGCGGCGCCGGCAATGAGCTCGGGCGGCATCGGTACTGCCGCGACCTGCTCGGAGGGAGCCCACACGACGCTGCAGGCGGCAACCGGCTCGGGGAGACCCTTCAGCTCGACGAGCCCCACGAGCTCGAATTCGAAGCCCCCGCGGCCCCGACCGAGCGCGCGCACGAGATCGGAGCAGAGGATCTGTCGTGGTGCGGCGATGCTCTGGAGCCGAACCGCCTCGACCACGGACGCGCCGAAGATGTCGTCGTCACGGCGCACGACGTCGCCGGCCGAGATACCGACACGCAGCGCAATGGCCTCGTCGTCCGGACGCGAGCTCGAGTGGGCATCGAAGCGTTGTTGGATCGCGACGCCGGCGGCGAGGGCATCCGTCGCCGAGTGGAACGTGGCGAGAACGCCGTCGCCGGAATTCTTGATGACGATCCCGTCGTGTTGCTCGATCGTGTCCTTCAGGATCGTGTCGTGCAGATGCTGGAGCTGATCCGCCCGATCCTCGCCGAGCCGCGTGCGGGTCGCTGTCGACCCCACCCAGTCGGTACTGACGATCGTGACGAGATCAGTGGAGGCCATCGCTGCCTCCGGGCTCGGGCAGGCTCAGGCGAGTCTCACACGAACTGCTCGGGCCGCAGCTCCGACACCTCGACGATGACGTCGGCGGGGATGCCGGCTCGCTGTGCCGCCTCACGGATCGCGTCTGCGCTCGGTGACTCGTAGAGGCAGTACGTCTTCTTCTTGTCGGCCGAGAGGAACGAGAAGAGCCACGAGACCCCGGCCTCCTCGTTGACGACTCGCGTGTTGTCCGCGTCGTCCTTTGTCATCTCGAGCTGGTCGGCGAAGTTCCGCTCGATCACGAACAGCGGCATGCGATCTCCTAACCGGGCCGGCCTCGGGGTGGAGTTTACGCGCCCCCGGCTCGCTCCGTCACGGCCTCGAGATCCTTGATCAAGACGCGCCCCCGACCACTTTCGACCAGGCCGGCCCCGCGCAGCTCGTGGAGGGCGCGGACCACACCGTCGCGCGAGACGCCGGCCCAGTCGGCGAGATCCTGCTGCGAGAGCGCCCGGACGAGAAGTCCGTCGGCCACCCGCTCGCCGTGCGAGGACGCGAGCTCCACCAGACGCCGGCACACGCGGCTGATGACGTCGTCGGTACCGAGCTCGAGCTGGCGTCCTGAGGCTTGGCGGAGGCGCCGCACGACGACGGCGAGGAGAGCGTTCGCGACGCCCGCACGCTCGCGTCGCAGCGTGTCGAACCGCGCCGCGTCGACGGCGAGGAGCTCTCCGTCGTCGATCGCGATCGCGTTCGCGGACTGGGGCGCGCGGTCGACGACACTCATCTCGCCCAGCACTTCGCCCGGGCCGCGCAGCTCGAGCATCGTTTCCCGCCCGCTGATCGCGGTCTTGGTGAGCTTCACGTAACCCGACAGCACGACGAGGATCGCGCTTCCGGCGTCGCCTTCGCGACACAGGAGCTCACCCGCCGTGTACGTGCGACGCGTCCCCGCCGTGAACATCGCATCGGCGTCCTCGGCAGCGAGACCGGCCAGGAACGAGGTGTCGGGGTCGGTCACGTGCATCAGTGCGCGAGGGGGGACTTGAACCCCCACGCCCTTGCGGGCACAGGAACCTGAATCCTGCGCGTCTGCCAATTCCGCCACTCGCGCGTGAGCGCGGCAGCGTACCAGCGCCGTGCACCGTGAATCGTCTGCACCACCATTACCATCGTTTCGATGGGACTCCAGCGGTTCGAGCGCCGTCTCGAGCGGCTCGTCGAAGGCGCGTTCAGCAAGGCCTTCCGTAGCGGTCTGCAACCCGTCGAGATCGGCCGCCGGATCGCGCGGGAGATGGACGCCGGGCGCACACTCGGTGTTCGCGGCCCTGTCGCTCCGAACCGCATCACGGTGTGGCTCTCCAACGAGGACCTCGAGCGGTTCGCGGGCTTCCGTGACGCTCTTGTCGCCGAGCTGGCCGACGCGGCGCGCGAGCACGCGCGTGACGAGGGCTACCACTTCTCGGGCCCGGTCGAGGTGACGATCGAAGCCGACGAGAACGCCCGCCGAGGCGACTTGCAGGTGCGCGCGGAGATCATCGCGGGTGCGGTCGGCATGCCCGGCACCGTGGTGCTGCCGGACGGCCGCCGAGTGCAGCTCGGCGAGGATCCGGCGGTGATCGGACGGCTGCCCGACTGCGCCGTGGCGCTCACCGATCCCCAGGTGTCCCGGCATCACGCAGAGATCCGTCGCGACGAGCGTGGCTATCGCATCGTCGATCTCGACTCGATGAACGGCATCCGGGTCAACGGAGTGCAGGTGCGCGAGCATCTGCTGGCCGACGGTGATGTCATCGTCGTCGGTGCAACAGAGATCCGGTACGAGGAGTCGTAACCGGCACATGTCCGACGCGGTCCTTACGGTCCTGAAGTTCTGTCTCCTCGCGCTGTTGTACCTGTTCCTCTTCCGCGTGGTGTGGATCGTTGCCCGGGAGCTGCGCGGCTCGCCCGCCCCCGTTCCGCCCCCCGCACCTGTGCCCGCACCTACGGTCGCGACACCGGCACGCGGGCGCAAGCGCGAGTGGCGCCTGGTGATCGTCCAGCCCGACGCGGAACGCGGACGTGAGCTCGTCGTCGACGGCGAAGCCACGATGGGTCGTGGCGGAGGCTGCACGATGCCGCTCACGTTCGACACGTTCGTCTCGCAGGTGCACGCCCGCGTGTACGACCGCGACGGCGGGCTCTGGATCGAGGACGTCGGCTCGACCAACGGCACGTACGTGAACGGTGAGCGCATCTCGCAGCCGGTGAAGCTCGGCAAGGGTGATCGCCTGCAACTCGGTGAGACAGTGCTCGAGGTCGGGCGATGACCTCATGAGGTTGACGAGCGGCCGCGCCACCGACCAGGGACGTACGCGCGCCAAGAACGAGGACGCCTCCCTCGTCGACGACGAGCACACGCTGTTCGCGGTCGCCGACGGAATGGGCGGCCACCGCGGCGGTGAGGTCGCCAGCCACACGGCGATCGAGGCGTTGCGGGCCGCGTTCGCGGGGGGCGCGGCGATCGACGTGGCGATCGCGCGGGCCAATGATGCCGTGCTCGCACGTGCGGCGGACAACGACGACCTCGCGGGCATGGGCACGACGATGACCGCGGTGACGGTCACCGCCGGGAACCATCTGCTGATCGGCCACGTGGGCGACTCGAGGGCATATCTGCTGCGCCGCAACGAGATGGTCCGCGTCACCGACGATCACAGCCTCGTCGAGGAGCTCGTACGCGAGGGGCGGCTCACGCCGGAGCAGGCGGAAGCGCACCCGCAGCGCGCGATCGTCACGCGAGCACTCGGGGTCGATGCCGACGTCGAGGTCGACACGTACGAGATCTCGGTCGATGCCGGCGACCGCGTGCTGATCTGCTCGGACGGGCTCACCACGATGGTGCGCGAGCGCGATATCGAGCGCTTCGCCCGCAGCGAACGCGACCCGCAGCGCGCGGCCGAGATGCTCGTCGCCGCTGCGAACGAAGCAGGCGGCG
>DASQHW010000245.1:0-6234 GCA_035631895.1 Acidimicrobiia bacterium
GTCACGAGAGGAGCCGATGACGCTCGCGCGTCGGTCCGGTGAGCTCGAACGCATCTACTTCCAGACGTTCGACCGTTTCGCGTCCATGATCGCCGACGGCACGTTCCCGTACGACGTCGACGAGATCGAGATGGAGAGCGCTCCCCGTGTAGCGGACGGCGTGATCGTGATCGACGCCGAGACGCGCGTGCAGTTCGCGAGCCCGAACGCGGTGAGCTCCCTGCACCGCATGGGCATCCACGCCTACGCCCAATCGCAGCGCCTCGCCGACGTCGGCTTCGACGACGGCGCGGCCCGGAGCGCCATGCAGCTGCACCTGCCGGTCGCCGAGGAGATGGAGCACGATGACGTGTCGGTGCTCGTGCGGGTGTTGCCGCTCCTCGAGGGCAATCAGCCTGCCGGCGCCCTCGTCCTGCTCCGGGACGTCAGCGACCTCCGCCGCCGCGACCGGTTGCTCCTGTCCAAGGACGCGACGATTCGCGAGATCCACCACCGCGTGAAGAACAACCTGCAGACGATCGCATCGTTGTTGCGGCTCCAGGGCCGGCGCCTCCGCTCACCCGAGGCCCGCGCGGCGTTGTCGGAATCGGAGCGTCGCATCCGCTCGATCGCGATCGTGCACGAGACACTGTCACGTGAAGCCGGCGACGTGGTGGCCTTCAACGAGATCGTTCGTCCCCTCGCCCGTCTCGTCGAAGAGACGTCGTCCTCGGACGACCACACCATTCGCTTCCATGTCGAGGGTGACGCCGGAGAGCTGCCCGGAGAGGTTGCGACCCCGCTCGCAGTCGTCCTGAACGAGCTGATGCAGAACGCGGTCGACCACGCCTTCCCGGAGGGGATTCGGGAGGCGCGCGTCGACGTGATGCTCGGCCGCGACGACGGCCATGTCGAAGTCGAGGTACGGGACAACGGCGCGGGCCTGCCCGAGCAGTTCACGCTGGACGGATCCCGGGGCCTCGGGCTCTCGATCGTGCAGGCGCTCGTCACGAGCGAGCTCCAGGGCTCGATCGAGATGCACGACCAGGGCGGGACGTCCGTCCGTGTGCGTGTGCCGGTGGCGATGCCCCGCGTCGAGCTGTGACCCGGTGCGAGATGTGTGGCGTCAGGCGAGCTGCGGCGCGGCGGCGGGCGCCGGCACGTCGATGCCCTTGCGCAACCGGCGACGCTCCTCCTCCGTGAGGCCGCCCCACACGCCGGCTTCCTGGTTCGTCGCCAGCGCGAACTCCAGGCACTCGCCGGCGACCGGACACTGCGTGCAGACCCGCTTGGCGGCGTCGATCTGATCGAGCGCCACGCCGGTCGTGCCGATCGGGAAGAAGAGCTCCGGGCTGGTGTCGCGGCAGGCGGCGCGATCGCGCCACTCGTCCGCGTCCCAGTCGTGGGTCCGGATCCACGTCAATGCCACTGTTTCCCCCTTGCGGATCGCGCAGTCGGCCGTCCCCACTTGCCGGAACCGTGCACCCAGAAACGAGCACCCCGCAGCTCGGGTCGAGTGGGGGCAGAAAGAGGGTAACGGCCCCGTCACGGAGCTGGCAAGGGGTCTGAGCAGGACTTTCGTGCCCATAAGTGGAACACGTTCCGGTTCTAGGCTGTCCCTTCCATGGCCGATCGCCCCCTCGTCCTGGCACATCGTGGCGCGTCGCGGGCCGCGCCCGAGAACACGATCGAGGCGTTCGCGGCAGCGCGCGAGCTCGGCGCCGACGGTGTGGAGCTCGACGTTCGCCGCACGGCCGACGACGTGCTCGTCGTGCATCACGATCCGGACGTCGAGGGCTTCGGAACGATCGCGCGGCACTCCTTCGAAGCCCTGCGCGTGGCGAGGCCGGACGTACCGACGCTCGACGAAGTGCTTGCAGCATGCAGAGGACTGCTCGTCAACGTGGAGGTGAAGTGCTTGCCGTGGGAACCCGATGCGGACGGCGCCGATCGTCCCGTCATGCGTGCGGTCACGACGGCACTGCGCGCGCACGCGCCCGATGCCATCGTGTCGTCGTTCGATCTCGGTGCAGTCGACGCATGTCGCGCGTTCGCGCCGGAGCTCACGACGGCGTGGTTGACCAGCGGTCAGGACATCGCAAGCGCGTCGGCGATCGCGGTCGCCCACGATCACGCGTGGCTGCATCCGGACATCGGGAGCGCGCTCCGCGATCTGGACGCCGGCATTCGTGCGGCGCACGACCGCGGTCTGCGCGTCGACGTGTGGACCGTGGACGATCCGGAGGAGATCCGCGCGCTCGCCGAGGCCGGGGTCGACGCGGTCGTCACCAACGTCCCCGATGTCGCGCTCGCGGTCCTCCGGTGAGCTACGGAAGGACGATCGTCAGCGCGTCGGGCTCGTAGCTGATATCGAGCTGTTGGGTGTCGCCGATGTCGTCGCCGTCGACCTGATACGGGAACGGCTCCCCCGAGCGCAGGATCATTCTGTGCACGTCGTGCCGATGGTCGACACCGCGCCGGTTGGCGAGGAACTTGCCCTTGTGCATCGCCGAGAGACCACCGCCGACCAGCGTGACGAAGTCCAGCCGGCGGAAGGCGGTGAGCGCGAGGGGCCGGTCGAGCCCGGCGTCGGGAGCGACACGGACGGGAATCCGCTCGAAGTAGGTGTACGGATCCGACTTGGACACGATCGCGAAGCGAACGCCCTCGATCGTCTCGCCGCTGTCGAGCTCGATGTCGACCGTGGTCCGCGTGCCCTCATGGTGGAAGAACGCCTGGAACGCTGCAACGACGTGGAGCGGGTGGGACGCGAACCGCTTGAGCTCTCCGTAGCGCTCGACCCGGCGGACGACGGCCGCGTCGAACCCCAACCCGGTGTTGAACAGGAGCGGGCGCTGATTTGCGATGCCGACGCCGACGCGCTTGGTAGAGCCGCGGGCGAGCGCTGCGACGAGCAGGCGCGCGGCGGCGACCGCGTCGTCCGGATACCCCAATGTCCGCGCGTAGACGTTCGTGGAACCACCCGGAAGCGGGGCGAGCGCGGTGTTGCTGTGCAGCAGGCCGTCGGCCGTCTCGTTGAGCGTGCCGTCGCCGCCGAGCACGGCCACGACGTCGAAGGCGTCGTTGGCGGCGGCGTGGGCGAGCCGGGTCGCGTGGCCGCGCCGCGACGTCTCGGCAACCTCGACGTCGTGTTCCGCGGCGAGAAGCTTGCGGATCATCACCCGTTTGCGCGCCGTCACCGACGACGCAGCCGCGTTCACCAGCAACAGGACACGCATCAGGAAAATCGTACCCGGCGTCCGGCAATATGATTCGCATTCATGCCTCTGCCGCGTGCGAGCGATCTGCGCACGCTCGCGCAGGAGATCGCGGTATGCCGGGCGTGCCCTCGCCTCGTCGCGTGGCGCGAAACCGTCGCGCGCGAGAAGCGGGCGGCCTACCGCGACGACACGTATTGGGCGAGGCCGGTTCCGGGTTTCGGCGACCCACGCGCGCGCCTTCTCATCGTCGGTCTGGCGCCGGCCGCGCACGGCGGCAACCGTACGGGCCGCGTGTTCACGGGCGACCGGTCGGGTGACTTCCTCTTCGCGTCGCTGCATCGCACGGGATTCGCGAGCCAGGCGGAATCCGTCCGGCGCGACGACGGGCTGCGGCTGCGGGATGCGTACGTCGCTGCAGCCGTTCGGTGCGCGCCGCCGGCCAACAAGCCGACGCCCGCCGAACGCGACGAGTGCCTGCCGTACCTCGTACGCGAGCTGGAGCTCCTGACGCGTGTGCAAGTGATCGTCGCTCTCGGTGCGTTCGGCTACGAAGCGACCTGGAGGGCGCTGCGTGGCGCCACGCCGGCGCACGTCGATCAGGGCCCGGTCCCGGCCCGCCGTCCGCGTTTCGCCCACGGCCTGGAGGTGCCGTACGGCCGCGTGACCATCCTCTGCACGTTCCATCCCAGCCAGCAGAACACGTTCACCCGCAAGCTGACGCCCGAGATGCTCGACGCGGTCTTCGCACGGGCCCGCGCCCTCGTCTCGGACGAGACGACTACGAGACCAACGCGAGGAGCTCGCCGCCCGCGTAGATGACCGCGATGACCATGAGGGCGGCGCCGACCGTGGTGCGCAGCACGCGTTCGCTGGACGTGATCGTGAAGTGTGCGCCGAACTGCGCGCCGGGGATGACGCCGATCGCCAGCGTGATCGCGAACGTCCAGTCGATGTGGCCGAGGTACCAATGCACGAGCGTGCCCGGGATCGCGAAGACCCCGACGCACGCCAGCGACGTGGCGATCGTCTCCTTCAGCGGCATCCCGACCCAACCCGCGAACGCCGGCACCATGAGGATGCCGCCTCCGATGCCCAACAACCCGGAGAGCATGCCCGCGGCGACACCGATGATCGCGAGCATCCACCAGTCGTCGTGCAGCCCTTCCGCGCCGCGCTCGAGCGAACGCTCGGTCGGGAAGGCCGTGCGGTACCCGGTGTACGCGACGAGCGCGGCGGTCATCAGCATGAGGAGGTGCCCGTTGCCGGGAACCGTGTCCGACAGTCGCGACCCGATGATCGACGCCGGCACGCCGAACGCGGACGTCCACGCGAACACGCGGTTGCGGATGAGACCTTCGCGTGCGTACCGAAACGAACCGGAGACCGACGACGGCAGGATCGACGGCAGCGTCGAGCCCACTGCCTGCAACGCGGTCGCGCCGAGCGCGCGGATCGCGGGGGTGGACACGACGGCGCCGCCGATGCCGAACATGCCGGACAACACGCCCGTCGCGAAACCGACGAGCAACGTGAGGAGCACTTCCGCCCAGAACGGCACCGCCGGACGGTACTCGCCGGGATGCGCGTTCCCACGGAACGATCAACCGCCCGCGGGTACGCTTCTCGCATGACGAGTGACCTCGATCTGCGAGGCGTCTGGGTGCCGCTGATCACGCCGTTCGACGCCGCCGGCGCGGTCGACACGGCGGCGATCGAACGGCTGTGCGGCGAGTACCTCGGTGCCGGAGCGACCGGCATCGTCGCGCTCGGCACCACCGGCGAGGCCTCTGCGCTCGACGAGGACGAGAAGCACGCCGTCATCGAGACGATCACGCGCGTGTGTGCGGCCGCGGGCGGCCGGGTCATCGTCGGTACGGGCTCCAACAACACGCACCACACCATCGAGGCGACCGAAGCCCTGCGCGGGCTCCCTGCCGTCGTCGGTGCGCTCGTGGTCGTGCCGTATTACGTGCGTCCCTCCGAGGCCGGCATCGTGGAGCATTTCAAAGCGGTCGCGAAGACCGCACCGGTGCCCCTCATCGCGTACAACGTTCCGGCGCGTACCGGCCGTGGTCTCGGCGCCGCCTCCCTCCTCGAGCTCGCGCGGACGCCGAACATCGCGGGCGTCAAGCAAGCCGTGCCCACACTCGACACCGACACGCTCGAGCTGCTCGCGACCGCACCCGACGGATTCGCGGTGCTCGGCGGCGAGGACACCATGCTGTTCCCGCTGATGTGCATGGGCGCGGCGGGCACCATCTGCGCATCGGCACACGTCTGCACCGACCAGTTCGTCGCGATGATCGAGTGCGGTCTCGCGGGCAAGATCGAAGACGGCCGCACGCATGCCGAGGTGCTGCTCCCGGTCGTGCGCGCGCTGTTCGCGGAGCCGAACCCGTCCATCTTCAAGGCTGTGCTCCACGCGCAAGGTCGCATCTCGACCCCGGACGTGCGGCTTCCGCTCACGAACGCGTCGGACGCCGCGCTCGACCATTGCCTCGAGGCCGTCGCACACGCCTCCCGCTGATCGGGGGCCGGCAGGCACCGGTCGGTAGCGTGCAGGCATGTCTCGTCGTGCCGCGTGGCTGTTGATCGCCCTTTGTGCGTGGACCCTTTACGTGTGGATCTCCCGCATCGTCATCATGGCCGGCCAGCATCAGTCGGCCGGCTTCGTCGTCGTCCACGTGACGCTCGCGATCATCTCGATCGCGTTCGGGTTGGCGGCCGGCCGGATCGGGTGGCGGGCACTCCGGCGAGACCAACGGGAACCGGCACCCCGGGTAGACGAACGGGATCGCGTCTCGGGTTGACAGCGCCAGGCGCGATACGATACCGTTTCGTTTCGTTTTCACGCCGGCTGCCCCTCGAGGAGCGCCCATGACGTCTCTCCACACCGCCCTCGCCCCCTTCGACCGCACCAGCCGGGCGTACCACCGCCGCTGGTGGATCCTCGCGGTGCTCTGCCTGAGCCTGCTCGTGATCGTGGTCGACAACTCGATCCTCAACGTCGCGGTGCCGACGCTGGAAAAGGCGA
>DASQHW010000246.1:0-4026 GCA_035631895.1 Acidimicrobiia bacterium
CGCGAACAAGGGGTCCATGCCGCGCGCTCGGAGGCGCGCGACCACTTCGGGGTGGAGCGGCGCCGAGAGGGTCCCGTACGTCGCCGCACGCTCCGCGAGCACCTCGAGGTGGACGCACCGGCCCTCGAAGTCCGGATCGGCGGCAAGCTCCTCGAATGCGGCCGGGGCGTCCATCGACCCGACAGTACCGACCCCCGGCGCCCAGACGGGCGGTCTCAGTGACTCTCGAGGATGCCGTCGTCGGCGAAGTCGGCGAAGAGGGACGCCGCGCCGCCGCCGAGGCCCAGACACTGGCCGTTGGTGATCGGGATCGTGATGTTCTTGATCTGGTCGGGGTTGAGCGAGAATGCGAGCCGGCCGAGGCGGTACAGGTCACTGATGCCGATGCCGTCGACCTCGGCGTGGCGCCCTAGTAGTGCGAGCAGCCTGAATTCGCCGTCCGCACTCTGCATCTTCTGGTCGAGCATGCGCATCGCGTCGAGGATCAGCGATCCCTGATTGCCCGTACGGGTGATGTCGCTGTTCGGGAAGTCGTGGCGGTTACGCGCGAAGCTCAGGGCCTGGCCGCCCGTCATGTGCTGGAAGCCGGGTGAGAAATAGGCGCCGGAATAGCTGTCGTGCATCTGCGTCTGCACGTGCACGTCGACGCCGCCGACGCCGTCGACCAGGTTCGTGAAGCCGTCGAAGTTCACCTGGACGACGTATGACACCGGTACTCCGACCAGCCCGCCGACGGCGGTGGCCGATGCGCGGGCACCGTGGGTGTTCGCGGCGTTGATCTTGTCGCCCTGCCAGCAGGTGTCGCGCGGGATGTCGAGCATCGAGGCCTGCTTCAACTTCGGGTTCACGCCGAGCAGGTGCAGCGCGTCACCGCGCGAGCCGGGGACGCCGGGACGGAAGTCGTTCCCGACGAGAAGGATGAAGAAGGGTGCGGTCGGTCCGCCCGCGACGCGGTTTGCTCCGGCGAGCGGTGCAATCTTCTCGACGCGCAGGTATGTGGCTCCGGACGCGATCGGGACACGGATGCCGGCGAGCCACGCCGCGAACAAGCCGGTGCAACCGAGGGCGAGCGCGCCCACGAGCGCGGTGCCCACGAGGAGCACGCGCCGAAGATGACTGATCGGGAGTCTGATGCGTTGACCCATCACGGCTTCGTCGTCCCTCCACCGGCCGCGACCGACGTGGTGGTCTTGGCCTTGGGTGTGCTGCGGACTGTCGTGACGCGGTAGGCGGTGACGAGCCAGGTTCTGCCCGACGGGGCGTACGTGAGCTCGACCGAGCGAGTGATGCGGACGAGTCCCTGCGCGGTCGTGGCGTCTACTCGCATCGAGAAGTTCGTCGCGAGGTAGCGCAGGATGCCTCTGTCGTCGGCGAGCCCGGAGATCTTCACCTTCGACGCAGTCTCGGTGTACTTGCTCACTTGTCCGAGGCTGACGTCCGTCATCGCCTGCGCGTCACTGCCGCTTGCGGCCGCGCGCAGCGGCAGGTCGAACAGCGCGACGTATCCGGCGCCGAGCTTCCCGGAGCCGAGCGGGGCGTGCACCGCGGTGTCGTAGTAGGCCTGGGCCAGGCCCAACACTTGCTTCTGCATGCCTTTCGGCAGCTTCACGTCCGGGCCCCACGTCTGGATGTCGACTTCGCCGACCGCGAGCACCGCAGGCTTGGCCTTGTTGCCCTGCGTGACGGGCGCGCTCGGAGCAGGCCGCGCGTGCTTTCCGCCGCCGCACGCGACGACGAGCACCGCGACGAGGGCGGCCGCGACAAAACGCGCGGAACTTCGGGGGGGGTGAACGCTGGCCACTACGGCAACAGCTTGCCATCTCGAGACGGGTACGCTGCGGATCCAGCGGGAAAATTGACCGAAAGATACACAAGGAGGGGTCGGTGGCCCTGCGCAAGCTGGTGGAACGGATCACGAAGCCGACCGACGAGATCGATCGCGAGAAGCTGACCACGTGGTGCGACGCGCACGGAGGCGCGCCGCTCGACACAGTGCAGTGCCGCGCTCCCGTCTTCGTCGCGGGCGAGGTCCGCTCCGTGCGCATCGTGCCGCGGGCGGGTGCCGACGCGCTGGAGGCGACCGTGATGGACGGCCGCGGCTCCGTCACGGCGGTGTTCCTCGGCCGTCGCCGCGTCGCGGGCTTCACGCCGGGGCGCCGCGTCGTGCTGCAAGGAGTCGTCACGCAGCACGGCGGCGAACGCTTGATCTACAACCCCCTGTACACGCTGTCCTGAACCACTCGGGTCCTCAGGTGCCCGTCAGGATGAATCGCACGTCGGCTTCGGAGTCGCGCGTCACCATCGCAAGGACTTCGTCGCCTCCTTGGAACACGGTGTCGCCCCGCGGCATGACGACGTGCTCGGCGCGAACTACCGCGACGATCGTCGCGTCGCGAGGGATGTCGAGCTCCCGGATCGCCTTGTCGACCACCGGCGCGTCCTGGGCGAGCGTGACCTCCACCAGCTGGACGTTGCCACCTTCGAATTGGAGGATCCGGACCAGACGTCCGACGGAGACTGCTTCTTCGACGAGCGCGCTGATGAGGTGCGGCGTCGAGACCGAGAGATCGACGCCCCAGTTCTCGTTGAACAGCCACTCGTTCTTCGGATGGTTGACCCGTGCGATGACGCGCGGCACCCCGAACTCCTGCTTGGCGAGCAACGAGACCACGAGATTGTCCTCGTCGTCGCCGGTTGCCGCAACGACCACGTCGCACTTCTCGAGCCCGGCCTGCCGCAGGGAGTTGACCTCGCATGCATCGGCGACGAGCCACTCGACGCCCTCGGCTGCGTGCGACCGCTGCATGACGTCGGAGCTCTCCTCGATGAGCTGCACCTCATGACCGGCGCCCGCGAGGTCGTTCGCGAGGAACAACCCGACGTTGCCTGCGCCCGCGATCGCGACGCGCATCAGTCACCCCCGCCCGCATCGATGTGTCCCTGAAGCTCGTCGAGGGCGTCCATCGCGCTCACGAACACGAGCACGTCGCCTTCCTGACCGATGAGATCGGTCGTCACGATCTGGGCCTTGCCGAAGCGCGTCACCGCAGTCAGCCAGAACCGCCCGGGCACGTTGAGCTTGGCCAATTTCCGGCCGATCGCCTTCGCCGGGATCGGCCGTTCCACAAGGGCGACCTTGCCGGTCCCGTCGACCCAGTCGTGCCGGATCTCGGTCGGGAGAAGGCGGCGCAGGACCTGATCGGTCGTCCACGCCACGGTCGCGACCGTCGGGATGCCGAGGCGCTGGTAGATGAGTGCGCGGCGAGGGTCGTAGATGCGGGCGACGACATGCTCGATCCCGTAGGTCTCGCGCGCGATGCGGGCGCACAGGATGTTGGAGTTGTCGCCGTTCGTCACGGAAGCGAAAGCTCCGGCGCCATCGATGTTCGCCCGGGCCAGGTCGTCGCGGTCGAATCCGAAGCCGACGACCCGGGTGCCCTTGAAGGCCGGGGTCAGCCGGCGGAACGCCCGCTCGTTCTTGTCGACGATGGCGACCGAATGGCCCGCGAGCTCGAGCGCGGCCGCGAGCTCGCTGCCCACCCGCCCGCAGCCGATGACGACGACGTGCACCCGGTCTCCCGCTTCCCTCAGTGGTTGTGAAGTTGCCGGATGCTAGGGCCCTCCGCGCGGTAGGACACAAACGCGGTGCCGGACGACGCACCCCGCGAATGGCATGCTGACGCCCGCACGACCGGGTCAACCGACGGGAACGGAAGTTGCTCGACACCGTAAAGCGCCTGCTCGTGGGTCGGCCGCTCGCGACGCACGAGCAAGAGCATCAGCGCCTCACGAAGACGATCGCGTTGGCGGTGTTCTCGTCCGACGCGATCTCGTCGACGGCGTACGCCACCGAAGAGATCTTGTTCGTCATCGCGGTCGCCCCGTCGAGCCTCGCGCTCGGTCTCTCGAAGCTCGTGCCGATCGCGATCACGGGCGCCATCCTGCTCGCGATCGTCGCCACTTCCTACCCACAGACGATCTTCGCCTATCCGAGCGGTGGCGGCTCCTACATCGTGAGCCGCGAGA
>DASQHW010000247.1:0-9068 GCA_035631895.1 Acidimicrobiia bacterium
CGCGTGGATCTCGTCGAGCCCGACGGTCATCCCGTGAGCGTCGTCTCCGAACGCGACGACGGCGAGCACCACCTGGTTCGCGACATCGGACGACACATGCGCGACGAGGAGCGCCGCGGCTAGCCGGTTCGGACCTGCAGCACCGCCGCGCCCGTCACGCGATCGTGCGCAAGGTCCTGCAGCGCGTGCTGGGCGTCCGCGAATTCGTACGGAACGGCGAGGACGCGCAAGGGCACGCGCGTCGCGAGCGCGAGGAGCTCCTCACCGTCGCGGCGGGTGTTCGCAGTCGTGCTCGTCAGTGATTTCTCCTCGAACAGCTCGTCGGCATATACGAGCTTCGGGATGTCGGTGAGGTGGATACCGGCGATGGACAGCGTGCCACCGCGGTCGAGTGCGCGCATCGCGACCGGCACCAGCTCGCCCACCGGAGCGAAGAAGATCGCCGCGTCGAGGGGCTCCGGGGGAGCGTCACTGGCATCCCGTGCACTCGAGCAACCGAGCTCGAGCGCGAGCCGGCGAGCCTCCGCCGAGCGCGTCAGGACGTGCACCCTCGCGTCGCGGTGGAGTGCGATCTGCGCCGCGAGGTGCGCCGACGCGCCGAAGCCGTAGATGCCGAGCCGGCCACCCGGGCGCAGCCCGCTGCGGCGCAGGGCCCGGTACCCGATGATGCCGGAGCACAGCAGTGGGGCCGCCTGAACGTCGGGGAAACCGTCGGGCAGGGCGTACGCGAAGCTCTCGTCGACCACCGCGTACTCGGCATACCCGCCGTCGTCGTCCCATCCGGTGAACCGCGGCGTCACGCAGAGGTTCTCGTCACCCCGGCGGCAGTACGCGCACACACCACACGTGTGACGCAGCCACGCGATCCCGATGCGCGCACCGATGTCGAATCGGGCCGCGCCGGGACCGCGCGCATCGACGCGCCCGACGATCTCGTGGCCGGGAACGACGTCGGGATGCCGCGGCGGCAGATCGCCTTCCGCCAGGTGCAAGTCGGTGCGGCACACGCCGCAGACGTCCACCCGCACGCGAACCTGTCCCGGACCCGGGTCGGGATCGGGCCGTCGCACGAGCGACAGCGGATTCGTGTCGATCGGACCCGCTCGATGCACGACCCATGCCTGCATGCGGCGCGCGCTACTTGTTGAGCATCGCCCCGAGGCCGGCGATCATCACGACGAACCCGATGACGACGTACGAGACGGTCCGTGCGAGCGGCGCCTGCGGCAGGTCCGCGCTCTCCTGGGTGCGCTGGTACCCGCGTACCGGACTGCCGGGACGGTGACGCGCGACAGTGCGTTGGGCGGCGGCCCTGCCATCCAGGCGACGGCGATACAACGCGTATGCGTTTGCGAGGAACAGCGCTGCACCGAGCGCGAAGATCAGCTCCCGCATGACGCTGTCATAGAAGCTGTCGCCGAGCACACCGCGAGGCTACCGGGACAGCTTGGGTGCAGCAGTGTCGAAGCCGGCGAGCAGCGCTCGGAGTGCCGCGTCGTCGACCGTACGGCGAACACGCGTGGCGTCGCGCTCATCCGTCGAGAGGGTCCCGACGACGCGAGTGCGCAACGGGATACCGTCGCCGGCCATGCACAGCACGGTCTCGCGACCGAGCCCATCGACTTCGTCGCGCGGCGAGCGAGCCCGGATCCGGAAGCACCGCGCCCGTTCGCCGGCGATGCTTGCATCTCCCGTCCGGACTGCGTCGTACTTCCCCAACACGATTGCCAGGCCGACGACCTGCGACGGCGAGATCGACGCGGATTGCGGCCGCTTCGTGCACGAGGACCGGCCCTCGACCTGCTGACAGTCGTATACGAGCGTGGGCAGCTCGACGCTCAGCGAGCCGCCACCCCGCGTCAGCAGCGCGCGGCCGTAACGCGCCACGATCGTCGACGACGTCAGCCGTTGGCCATCACTCGAACGCACGCGCGTGAAGGTGAAGTCGACGATGTAATCGGAGTGCTCGCCCGTGCGGAGCAACTGGAAGAGCTCCAGTGCGGCCGCCGGATCGCGGCGAGCGAGCACTGGCTCGGACGCCCCCGAAAGCGCGGCGACCGGTACCAGGACGAGCACGACGAGGCCGAACGCGGCAGACGCGACGCGCCGGTCGACCCGGCGCCCGATGCCTGCTCGCACCCGCCCAGGGTAGGCCGCCGTCGAACGGTGCCATGGCAGACTCGCTGCATGCGGCTGGTGGTTGCACGCTGCGCGGTGACCTACGAGGGCCGTCTCGGGGCCCGGCTCGAGCCCGCGCTCCGGCTGATCATGTGCAAGGCCGACGGCTCGATCGCGGTGCATTCGGACGCCCGGGCGTACAAGCCACTGAACTGGATGAGCCCGCCGTGCACGATCACCGAGTCCGCTGACGAGATCGTCGCGCGGAACGCAAAGGGCGAGACGCTGCGAATCGAGCTCCTGGACGTCATGCACGACACGACCGTCTCGCTCGGCGACGACCCCGGTCTCGAGAAGGACGGTGTGGAGGCAGAGCTGCAACGCTTGATCGCGGCCCGCGTTGCCGCGCTGCGGCACGACCTCACGCTCGTTCGCCGCGAGTACCCGACCGACATCGGACCGGTTGACCTCCTCTGCTGCGACGCCGACGGTCGCACGGTCGTGGTGGAAGTGAAACGGGTCGGCGAGATCGCGGGCGTCGAGCAACTGTTGCGTTACCAGGAACGATTCGACCGCGATCCTCGGTTCGCGCCGACAGTGGGAATGCTCGTCGCGCAGCAGATCAAGCCGCAGGCGAAGGTCTATGCGGAGAGCAAGGGCGTGGCGTGGATCGAAGTCGATCTCGACACGCTGCGTGACGGCGTCGGTCCTGGACTCACGCTGTTCTGAGCCATTGGCCGGCGAGCTGTTGGCCGTCGTCTCCGAGCCGATCGAGAATCCGTGCGCGCCACGCTGCTGTCGAAGTGCCCGGACCGCCCCGGCATCGTCGCCGACGTCGGCAGGTTCATCGCGGACGCAGGCGGGAACATCGTCGAGGCCGACCAGCACTCGGACCCCGAGGCAGGCTTGTTCCTGCAGCGCATCGAGTTCGACGTCCAGGACTCCCGCGACGGTCTCACCAGCGCGTTCGCACCCATCGCCGCCCGCTTCCAGATGGATTGGCAGCTGCACGACCTCGGCGACCAGCCGCGCGTCGCGATTCTCGCCTCTCGGCAGGGCCACTGCCTCGGAGACCTGCTCGTTCGATTCGCGCTCGGTGAGCTCCCGGGCGAAGTGGTCCTGGTCGCGTCGAACCACGATGCGAACGCGCAGCTCGTGTCGCGGTTCGGCCTCCCGTTCCACGTACTTCCGGTCGATGACGACAACCGCGACGAACAAGAGCGCGCACTGGGCGCGTTACTCGAAGCACGCAGCCCGGATCTGATCGTCCTCGCCCGGTACATGCGCATCCTGCCGGGTTGGCTCGTCGAACGCTGGGCGGGCCGCACGATCAACATTCATCACTCGTTCCTGCCGTCGTTCGCGGGAGCGCGTCCGTACGCCCAGGCGCACGAACGGGGCGTCAAGGTCATCGGCGCGACGGCGCACTACGTCACGCCCGTACTGGACGAGGGGCCGATCATCGCCCAGCAGGTGATGCCGGTGTCACATCGCGACGATCCCTCGCGACTGGAACGGCGTGGTCGTGATGTCGAAGCCGTCGTGCTCGCCGAGGCGGTGCGACTGCACCTCGAGCACCGCGTGATCGTCTACGGCCGCCGCACCGCCGTCTTCGACTGAGCGCCCCGTTTACTCGCGGGCGGCGTTCTCGAAGGTCGTGTAGTCCGCGTGGAACACGAGCCGTGCCCCACCCACCGGACCGTTCCGGTGCTTGGCGACGATGATCTCCGCCAGCCCGCGCTGTTCGGACTCCGGGTTGTAGTACTCGTCTCGATAGATGAACATCACGACGTCGGCATCCTGCTCGATGCTGTTGTGCACGACGATGTCGTTCGCGACGAAGTTCTGCGTGCCGGGAACCGTCGCGTCGAAGACGGGTACCTCCCCCTTCGGCTGGATCGCGACCACCTCGTCCCAGAGGACGTCGCTCGTGCCCAGATCGGCGAGGAACTGGTCGGGAAGGGCGTCGGCGATACGCCTCATCAGTGCCCGCGACACGCCCTGCTCGTAGACGCGGAAACGGCCGCCCTCGGCTTCTCCGAGCCGCTCGACGAGATCGTGCGCGCGCAGTGAACCGTGGACGAGGAGTCCCTTGCGCTCGATGTAGTCCCAGATCTCCCTCGGCACCGTGTCGCGCAGCACGTCGACGGCCGGGCCGCCGGCGCGTGACGACGCAACATGCGTGCCGACCCGCAGATCTTCGAGGTGGACCCAACCGTCGAGCGTCAGGAACGGATGATTGCCGCTCGCGGTCACCGACCGCCCGGACGCGAGCCGGAGCTCGAAGACCGGCTTCGTGCCACTCGGGAACACGCGAGACATCCGGCCCGGGACGAGTCGCAGGTGCTCGTCGAGTGTCATCACGTCGATGTCCTCGGCGTTGCGCTCGTGCAGCTCCCCGATCGTCGCAGTCGTGCCGTCGGCGAGCGTGATGCGCGCATCCGCGGTGAGGCAGCCGGATTCGCGCAGGTCGGCGAGCATCGGACGCTTGTCCTGGCGGTATTCGAGCTGCCGGTTCAGCTGGGAGAGACACACCACCGGCGCTTCGAGCTCGCGGGCCAGGATCTTCAGGCCCCGCGACAGCTCGGAGACCTCGACCTGGCGGCTCTCGATCCGCTTGTTGTGCGATGTCATCAGCTGGAGGTAGTCCACCACGATCAGGCCGAGGTCGCCGTAACGGGCCTTGATGCGACGCGCCTTCGCGCGCATCTCCATGACCGTGCAGTGCGGGTTGTCGTCGATGAAGAACGGGGCCTCGGCGAGTCGTCCCACGGCCTGGTTGACGCGCGGCCATTCATGTTCGCCCAACCGACCGGTCTGCAGCTTGCGCGACGGGACGCGGGCCTCGGCCGCGAGCAGGCGCTTCGTGAGCTCGAGGTATCCCATCTCCATCGAGAAGAACATGACCGGTTTGCGACCGTGCACGGACACGTGCTGGGCGAGACCGAGGGCGAACGAAGTCTTGCCCTGCCCGGGACGGGCAGCGACGAT
Organism: Acidimicrobiia bacterium; assembly: GCA_035631895.1. Taxonomy (GTDB): domain Bacteria; phylum Actinomycetota; class Acidimicrobiia; order IMCC26256; family PALSA-610; genus DASQHW01. The sequence goes on from DASQHW010000247.1 coordinate 5,110, forward strand.
CGACAGGGTCGACGGCTGCAGACCCAACAGGATGGCATCGAGGTCGTGGTACCCGGTCGCGGTACCGACGATGTCACTCTCGCGGTCGTAGAGCGCCTCGAGCTGGTTCATCGTCTGTTCGAGCGCCGGGTACAGGGGCACGAGCGAATCGGTGACGCGCTTCTCGGCGACTTCGAAGATCGCCGCCTCGGCGCGGTCCAGCGTCTCGTCGACGGCGTCGTCGGCCGTGTAGGCCATCTCCTGGATGTCGCCGGCGGTCTCGATCAGCCTGCGCAGGACGGCAAGCTCCCCGACGATCTGTGCGTAGTGGGCGGCATTCGCCGATGCGGGCGTCGACGCCTGGATGCGCAGGAGCGTCGCGCGGCCGCCGAGCTGGTCGAGCTGGGACGCGCGGCGCAGCTCCTCGGCGACAGTGACCGGGTCCACCGGCTCGCCGCGGCTGTGGAGCGCGAACGCGGACTCGTAGATCGCGCCGTGCGCGGGCTTGTAGAAGTCGACCGGTTCGAGACGCGCCTCGATCGCAGCCGTGATCGCCTCGCGCGAAAGCATCATCGCCCCGAGCAGCGACTCCTCGGCCTCGAGGTTGTGCGGCGGGATGCGTCCCGCGGGACCTCGATGGCGCGTGGTTTGGACGGGATCGACCTCGATCGATTGAGCCACGATCCCCCTATTCCGTCCGCACCGGCGCATGAGCGTCGCGCGTGGGGCCTGTGGGTCGTAAGAGGTACAACCGTGTGAATTTGCTGTGGGTGCCTGCACTGCCCGTCCACATGCTTGTGGATTGTGACGGCTGGGTGCGCCACCGACGCGGATGCCTCCGGACGCGCGTGATCCACAGACTGTGGACAACGGTTGTGGATGACGATGTGGAGGAAGCGTTCAGCTCGCTGCTTCGACTTCGACGTGGATCTGCGCGACCACGTCGGTGTGCAGCCTCACTTGTAGGTCGACGCCGCCGACCTCTTTCAAGGGCTCGTCCAGATTGATCTTCCGCCGGTCGAGCTCGGCGCCGGTCTGCTTCTGCACGGCTTCGGCGACGTCGACCGAGGTGACGGACCCGAACAGCCGGCCTTCGGCACCCGCCCGCGCTTTGATCGTGATCGTGCGGCCTTCGAACCGGGCCGCGAGCGCCTGTGCCGCTTCCCGCTCGCGCGCCTCGCGCAGCTCGCGATTCCGCCGCATCGCGTCGGCCTGCTTCTGGCTCCCCCCGGTCGCTTTCAATGCCAAGCCGCGCGGCACGAGGTAGTTGCGGGCGTAGCCGTCGGCGACGTCGACGATGTCGCCCTTGTTGCCGAGATTGTCGACATCGGCTCGGAGGACGACCTTCATTCCTCGCCGTCCTCTGCAGCGGCTGCCACGTCGACCAGCTCCTCGTCGGCGCCCAGGAGCTCGTCCGCCTCCGCACCGACGCGAGGTGCCTCGGGCTCGGGACGCATCTCGCGGTCGTCGCGGTCACCACGGTCGCGATCGCGCCGGCCCTTCGAACGTTGCGTCACCTGCCGGACGCTGTACGGGAGAAGCGCCATCTCGCGCGCGACGCGGATCGCCCGCGCCACCGCGACCTGTTGCTGCTGGCTGTTCCCGGTGACGCGTCGCGCGCGGATCTTCGCCCGCTCGGACATGAACCGTCGCAACAGGTTCACGTCCTTGTAGTCGACCCAATCGATGTTCTCCGTCGTGAGGATCGACGTCTTCTTCTTGATGGGCCGCCGATCCTTGGAGGGCGCGCCCTTCTTCTCTCTGCGCTGTGCCATATCGCCTCTGACTCGTCGGACTCGCTAGAACGGCTCTTCGCCGAACTCGTCGTAGCTGCCGGCGCCGCCGGCGGCCGGGGTCGGTGCGGTGCGCTTGGCCCCCCCGTCACCCGGTCCACCGCCCCCAGGGCCGTTCCGCTCCACCTTGTGGACCTCGGCCGTCGCGAAACGCAGGCTCGGCGCGACGTCGTCGGCCACGACCTCGACGATCGAGCGCTTCTCGCCCGCCTCGGTCTCCCAGCTGCGCTGTTCGAGCCGCCCGCTCACGACGACGCGGGAGCCCTTCGTCAGTGAGGCGGCCACGTTCTCGGCGAGCTGACGCCACGCAACCACGTTGAAGAAGCTCGTCTGCTCTTCCCATTCCTGCGTCTGCTGGTTGCGCCACGAGCGATTCACCGCGACGCCGAACGTCACCTTCGAGACTCCGCTGGGCGTGTAGCGCATCTCGGGCTCGCGCGTGATGTTTCCCGAGATCGTGATGGTGTTCGAATCGGATGCCATGTTGGTTCTCCCTACGCGTGTTCCGCCGCCGGCGCGCTACCCGCAGCCCGGGGAGGTCCGTAGACCTTCTCGGGGATGCGGAGCACCTTGTGGCGGATGACTTCGTCGGCCAGGGAGAGCACCCGATGCAGCTCCTCCATCGCTTGCGGTTCCGCACGAGCCTGGACCACTACGTAGTAGCCCTCCGGCTTGCGCTTTATCTCGTAAGCGAGACGGCGCTTGCCCCAGTAGTCGACGTGACCGCGTTCGGCGCCACGCGACTCGATCAACTGGAGCCACCGCTCGACGGCTGCCCGGATCGTCTCCTCGTCCAGGTCCGCGTCGACGATGATCATCACTTCGTACGGCCGCATTGCCGATGTCGGCATGGCCGATACCTCCTTCGGACCGCAGCGCGTTTGCTGCGGGCCCCGTTGCCCGGCAGGAGCCGTCGTAGGGGCAGGGTGTCGGTTGTGAACCGGTGAAAGCTAGCAGATCAGTCGACGTGTCCTATCGGCGAGGACGCTACACGTGGGGTGGGACAATCACCAGGATCGCCGGGTCATGCGCCGCACGTCGCGAGCGCACCACCGCCCGCGGCGCCGGCCGCCCGCTCGAGCGCGTAGCGGAAGCGACGCGAGCTCGCGTAGATCGGACACGTGGCGTCGGTCCCGGTCGGGCACGGGGTCATGCGCTTCCGGTCGATCGGCTTGCCGTCCGCGTCGAAGAACGAGATGTCGAGCGTCTGCGGCGTGTTGGCCATCGTGAACCGGGCGCTCGTATCACTTCCGTACACGAAGATCATGCCGTCGTACGGCGCAAGTGATCGCACGTCGCGCAATCCCTGCACACGTTGGTGCTCGGTGGACGCGACGAGCACGCGCATGCACCGACCGCCGAGCGCGACATTCGTCTCGCCGAACTCGCCGAACGGCGTGCCGGCGGCGCGGGACGATTCGACGTGCAGACGACCGGGGTCATGGCCTCCGGCGCTTCCACACGCGACGAGCAGCGCGGCGCACGCGACCACGCATGCGATCACCGACCTCGCGTGCAACGACACGTGGGCGTTGTTACTGCGCGAGCTCGGGTTCGGCGGTCGTTCCGCCGTACAGGCCGAGCGCGTCGGCCATCTGATCGGTCATGTGATAGGTCTCTGCGCTCGCCGGGTAGGCGCCGGCGCGCACGTCCTCGCAAAAGCGCGCGATCGCGGCGGTTGCCTCACCCTCCAACGCCGCGTACTGCCGTACGAACTTCGGCGCGCGTCGCTCGCTCTCGGCGAAGCCCAGCAGGTCGTGCCACACGAGCACCTGACCGTCACAGTGCCGACCGGCGCCGATCCCGATCGTCGGAACGCCGACCGCCTCCGTGATGATGCGCGCCACACCATCGGGCACGCATTCGAGCACCAGCGCGAACACGCCAGCTTCGGCGAGTGACACCGCATCGTCCGCGAGCGCCTTGGCCGCATCGAGACCCTTCCCCTGGACCTTGAACCCGCCGAGGGCGTGAATCGACTGGGGAGTGAGGCCGATGTGGCCCATGACGGGGATCTCCGCGTCGATGATGGCGCGCACCGCGTCGACCCGCTTGCGGCCGCCTTCGAGCTTCACCGCGCCTGCACCCGCGCGCACGAGGCGAGCCGCGTTGTGCACGGTCTCCTCGGTACTGACGTGGTAGCTGAGCCAAGGGAGGTCGGCGACGACGAGCGCCCGAGGTCGTGTA
>DASQHW010000248.1:0-1746 GCA_035631895.1 Acidimicrobiia bacterium
GCGCGCCGAGGTGACGTCGTGACCCGTGCCTCCCTCGCCGAGGATCTGCGTGCCCTCGGCTTGGACCAGGGGGCGACGGTCATCGTGCATTCGTCGCTCTCGCGACTCGGATGGGTCGCGGGTGGCGCGCAGGCCGTCGTCGAGGCGTTGCGAGAGGTCGTCGGTGCGTATGGAACGCTCGTGATGCCGGCACATTCGGGTCACCTCAGCGAGCCGAGCCTCTGGAAGGACCCGCCGGTGCCGGAGGCGTGGTGGCCCGTAATTCGAGCGGAAACCCCGCCGTTCGACCCGCAGGTGACACCGACGCGGGAGATGGGTGCCGTCGTCGAGTGCTTTCGGCACGTTCCGGGCGTTGTCCGGAGTGCGCACCCGCGCCATTCCTTCGCCGCGCTCGGACCTCTCGCCGGCGCGATCGTCGCCGATCACCGACTCGACGGGAGTCTGGGAGAGCACTCGCCGCTCGCACGGTGCTACGAGCGCGACGCATCGGTGCTCCTGCTCGGCGTGGGCCACGGCAACAACACGTCGTTGCACCTTGCCGAGGCACGTGCAGACCTCTCGCGCAAGATCTTGCTGAACGGCTCCCCGATGCTCACCGACGGACGACGCCAGTGGGTCGTGTACGAGGAAGACGAGATCGACAGCAGCGACTTCGACGAGATCGGTGCCGCGTTCGCCGGGACCGGCCACGAGCAGTTTGGCGACGCCGGGGGCGGGACTGCACGGCTGATGTCGCAACGTGCGATCGTCGACTTCGGTGTTGCCTGGATGAACGCCAATCGTCGCTAGCGTTCAGATCGCTTCGGGCTCGTCGTCAGCAGGCTCGCAGGGGTATTGCGACGCGCACGAGACACACCACAACTCCGGCTCGGGAACGACCGTGTGTGACGGCGGATGCTCCCACATCTCCGGCACGACGTAGATGCGCCGCACGAGCACGAGCTCCTCGTCGACGAACCCACAGTTCTCGCACGCACGGGCGGTCACGGGAGTGATTCTGGCCCCGATCGACCTGGTTCGTCAGGGCCGGTATTGGATACGCTGAGGTCTGCCGCCGGGAGCCGAGGGTGCCCTGGACGGTGGAGGATGGTCGAATGGCCGCTCGTGCGACGCGCCGTGTCACGGCGCCGGACATTGCCGCCCGCAAGAGCGAAGGCGTCAACACTCCGCCCCTCGTGATGGTCACCGCGTACGACGCGCCGTCGGCGCGCACCGCCGACGCCGCGGGCGTCGACGTGATTCTCGTCGGTGACTCGGTCGCGATGGTGGTGCTCGGATACGACGACACGCTCCAGGTCACCACCGAGGACATGGCGCATCATGTCGGCGCAGTCGCGCGCACACGACCTCGGGCGCTCGTCGTCGCCGACCTCCCTTGGCTCAGCTACCACGTCAGTACCGAGGAGACCGTGCACAACGCGGCTCGCCTCGTGCGCGCGGGTGCAGGCGCGGTGAAGCTCGAAGGCGGACGCAAGCGGGTCGACGCGGTGCGCGCCATCATTGACGCGGAGATCCCTGTGATGGGCCACATCGGCCTCACGCCCCAGTCGATTCACACCCTCGGCGGGTTCAAGGTCCAGGGGAAGGGTCTCGATGCAGCCAAGGCGCTCGCGGACGATGCGGTGTCACTCGCCGAAGCCGGCGTGTTCGCGCTCGTGCTCGAATGCGTGCCGGATGCTGTGGCGCGCATCATCACGGAAGCGGTCGGCGTGCCCACGATCGGGATCGGCGCCGGTCGCCACTGTG
>DASQHW010000249.1:0-5484 GCA_035631895.1 Acidimicrobiia bacterium
CGCTGTACACCAGCATCGTGGCGGTCCTCTGCGTGCCGGAGCTGCGCGATGCGCTCGAGCGTGCCCCCGGCATGATCGTCCAGGTGGCGAACCTTGCCACCGAGGACGAGACGAACGGACACGACGGCACCGAGCACCTGGCGGCAGTTCGCGCACATGGCGGCCGGGTGGACGTCTTCATGTACGACCCGGACAACGGCCTCGCCGTGGACCCCGACGAGGTGGCCGCATTGGGCGTCCAGCCCCTCCCGGTGGCGATCGCGCGCCCGCATGGGTGGGGCCACGATCCGCTGCAACTGGCGAAGGCGCTTTCGGCTCTGCTGTAGTCGAAAACCTCAGACGAAGGAGATCCTCATGGCCGTACGTGTCGGCATCAACGGGTTCGGACGGATCGGTCGTTCATTCTTCCGGGCGATCCTCGCTCGCGGCGAGCAGGCGAACGTCGAGCTCGTGGCGGTGAACGACCCGTTCGGCGACGCGCACACGATGGCCTTCTTGCTGAAGCACGACTCGATCGGCGGCATGATCCCGAACGAGGTCAAGGAAGGCAACGGCGGCTTCTCTGTCGACGGCCGCGAGGTGAAGAAGCTCGACGTGCGTGAACCCGCGGAGATCCCGTGGGCCGACAACGGCGTCGACGTCGTCATCGAGTCGACCGGGCTCTTCACGTCCCGCGAGAAGGCCGGCGCCCATCTCCAGGGCGGTGCCAAGCGCGTGATCATCTCGGCACCCGCGAGCGACGCGGACGTGACGATCTGCATGGGCGTGAACGACGACGCGTTCGATCCCGCGAAGCACACCGTGATCTCCAACGCATCGTGCACCACCAACTGCCTGGCTCCGCTCGCCAAGGTGTTGAACGACAGCTTCGGGATCGAGCAGGGCTTGATCACGACGGTCCACGCCTACACGAGTGATCAGCAGCTGCAGGACCAGGCGACTGCCAGCCGCTCCGGCAAGCCCGATCTCCGCCGCATGCGCGCGGCGGCGCTCTCGATCATCCCGAGCTCGACCGGTGCCGCCAAGGCGATCGGCCTCGTGCTGCCCTCTCTGAAAGGGAAGCTCGACGGCATCTCGATGCGCGTGCCCACTCCTACCGGGTCGATCACCGATCTCGTCGCGATGCTGCGCGATGAGGCCGATCACGATGCCGTCAACGACGCGTTCCGCGCCGCCGCCAACAATCCTTCGTACCGGGGCGTGCTGGAGTACAGCGACGAGCCCCTCGTGTCCGCCGACATCGTCGCCAATCCGGCGTCGTGCATCTTCTCCGCGCTCGACACGATGGCGAACGGCAGGATGGTGAAGGTGCTCGGCTGGTACGACAACGAGTGGGGCTACTCGAACCGCCTGGTCGACGTGGTCGAGTTCGTCGGCACGAAATAGCTGATGGTTGCTGCGGTACCGCAGCTGGAGGATCTCCCGCTGCGTCGTGGAACGCGTGTCTTGTTGCGTGCGGATTTCAACGTGCCGTTGCACGACGGCGAGATCGCCGACGTTCTGCGCATCGTTGCGGCGTTGCCGACGATCAGGTGGCTGCGCGAGCGCGAGGCCCAGGTGGTGTGCTGTTCACATCTCGGCCGTCCCAAGGGCACCCCCGACCCCAAGTACTCGCTCGCGCCGGTCGCGCGACGCCTCGGGGACCTGCTCGGGACAACCGTGGAGCTGTCGCCGGAGGTTGCCGGCTTCGAATCGATCCGCCGGGCACAGAGCATGTGCGATTGCGACGTCATGATGATCGAGAACCTGCGGTTCGACCCCGGCGAGGAGGCGAACGATCCCGCGTTCGCCGCGAACCTCGGCCAGCTCGGCGAGGTCTACGTCGATGATGCCTTCGGTGCCGCCCACCGTGCCCACGCGTCGATCGTCGGACCGCCTCGGGTGATGCCGTCGGCTGCCGGACGCCTGCTTGCACGAGAGGTGGAGGTCCTGGGTGGCTTGCTGGACGCACCGAAACGGCCGTTCGTCGGCGTGCTCGGCGGCGTGAAGGTGAGTGACAAGCTCGGGGTCATCGACGCGCTGCTGGACCGGTGCGACACATTGCTCATCGGCGGCGCGATGGCGTTCACGTTCCTGGTCGCGCAGGGGGCCTCGGTTGGCGACTCACTCGTCGAGCAGGATCAGATCGAGCACTGCCGCGAGCTGCTCGCCTCGGGTCGGATCGCCGTGCCGACCGATGTCGTGATCGCGCAGGACATGACGGCCGAGGCAACGGCGCAGCACGTGCGTGCCACCTCGATCCCCGCGGGCTGGAAGGGCCTCGACATCGGGCCGGAGACCGCCGGGCACTACGCCGACGAGATCGCGGGCGCGGCGACCGTGCTGTGGAACGGTCCGATGGGCGTGTTCGAGCTCGAGCCGTTCGCCGCCGGGACCCGCACAGTTGCCGAAGCCGTCGCGGACTGCCGCGGGTTCACGGTGGTCGGTGGTGGCGACAGCGCCTCGGCGGTGCGCCACATGCACCTTGCCGATCGCATCGACCATGTGTCGACGGGCGGCGGCGCGTCGCTCGAGCTGATCGAGCTGGGCGACCTCCCCGGACTCCAAGCCCTGCGCGAGAGCGCGTCCCAGCGGGCGAAGGCGCATCGAGGCAGCGAACATCCACGCGAGGGAACCACAGAATGACCGAACGCAAGCCGTTGATGGCGGGCAACTGGAAGATGCACCACACGCACCTGGAGGCGATCCAGGTCGTGCAGAAGCTCGGCTTCCGGCTCGACGACAAGGACTTCGATCAAGTGGAAGTCGTCGTGTGCCCCGCGTTCACCGCACTGCGGTCTGTGCAGACCACGATCGAGGGCGATCGCCTCCCGATCGGGTTGGGCGCGCAGAACTGTCATTGGGAGACGCAGGGCGCGTACACCGGCGAGGTCAGTCCGCTCATGCTCGCCAAGCTGCACGTGAGGTACGTGATCGTCGGTCACTCCGAACGGCGCGAGCTCTTCGGCGAGACCGACGACATGGTTGCCAAGAAGATGCGCGCCGTGCTCGCCGCGGGCATGGCGCCGATCGTGTGTGTCGGCGAAACCCTCGAAGAGCGCGAGCAGGGAGCGACCGATGAGAAGGTCCGGCGACAGGTCGCGGCCGCGTTCGACGGGTTGTCGACCGATGACGCCCTGCGCTGTGTCGTCGCCTATGAGCCGATCTGGGCCATCGGGACCGGCCGGAACGCGACGCCGGACGACGCCAACGCAACCATCGCGGTGATCCGGGACCACGTCCGGACGTCGCTCGGCGACACGGCCGCCGCCGCTCTGCGCATCCTCTATGGGGGGAGTGTGAAGCCCGGCAACATCGCCGACCTCATGGCCATGCCCGAGATCGACGGAGGCCTGGTGGGCGGCGCGTCGCTCGACCCCGACGAGTTCGCCCGCGTGGTCCGGTACGGCCGGCCGTAGGCCTCCGATATCCTGCCGGGATGCTCCTGAACGCGGTCCTCATCACGCTGCACGTCGCCGTGTGCATCGTGCTGATCCTCTTCATCCTGCTGCACGCGGGACGAGGGGGCGGTCTCTCCGACATGTTCGGCGGTGTGGCCGGGAGCAGCCTGGCCGGCTCGACCGTCGTCGAGAAGAACCTCGACCGCCTCACCGTCGTCGTGGCGCTTGTGTTCACGTTCACGACCGTGTTCCTCTCGATGCGCCTCGACTGACGAACTCCCTCCCGCTGCCACTGTCCGTCATATTGCGGGCAAATTTGTCCACGGCAGGTAGTCGGGTGCGGGTCTCCCGCTGGTTTCATTCAGGCCGGGAGGCGGGATGACGAGACAAATACAGGTAACCGACGTATGTTCGTCGGGTTCGTCGGGTTCCGGACCTTTACACAGTGTTGGGTCAACCCGAACCGGAGACGGGGAGGTCTCGTGATCACCAGGCCCAAGGGGTCATTGCGGATCGCAGGTATCGCGGTCGCACTGGCGCTCGCATTCACCGCGTGTGGCAGCAGCAGCAAGCCGAAGGCCGGCGGCGGCACCACCGGCGGCGGGAAGAAAGGCGGGGCACTCGTCTTCGGTGCGGAGCAATGGCCTGACTGCATCAACCCGATCACGCAGTGCGGGAACTCCTCGTGGTTGCAATGGCTCGTGCCGATTCACGTGCTCCCGCGGCTCGCCGAGCTCGACGAGCACAACAACTTCGTCGCGTCGCCCCTGATCACAGAGTTGCCGTCGACGTCGAACGGCGGCGTCACCGGCTCCGGGAAGGCGTTCACTGTCACGTATCACCTGAACCCGAACGCCAAATGGGATGACGGGACGCCCATCACCTCCGCCGACGTGAAGTTCAGCTGGCGGGCATACCTCGACAGCAAGGGCAGCCTCTCGACCACCGGATACGACAAGGTCACGAGCGTCGACACACGGGACCCGCAGACGGCGGTCCTGCACTTCAGCGAGACGTACAGCGACTGGCAGGACGTACTCGGTGGGTTCCAGGGCGTGATCCTGGAGAAGGCGAAGTTCGCGAGCACGGACACCGGCAAGACGATGCAGACGACGATCGGCTTCTCGGGCGGCCCGTGGAAGCTGCTGTCGTTCAGCAAGACGCAAGAGGTTCTCGTTGCGAACAAGTCCTACTGGGACTCGAGCCGCATTCCCAAGCTCGATCAGGTGACGTTCATCCCTCTCACCGAGACCAACAAGGAAGTGCAAAGCATCCAGAACGGCACCGTCAGTGTGGTCTACCCGCAACCGGCGACCGACAACGTGCCGCCGCTCAAGGGTGACGCCAACTTGAAGACGACCTTCGGCGTCACGACGCAGTACGAGGCCCTGTGGTTCAACGAGAAGGCGGGCAAGCCGTTCGAGGACAAGAACCTGCGTGAAGCTTTCTCGTTCGCGTTCGACCGCCAGCTGTTCCTGAACGACATCGTGAAGCCGTTCTCGCCGAGCGCGCAGCTGTTGAACTGCGCGTTGTGGGTACCGAACGTCGGCAACTGGTGCACGAACACGGACTGGTCCGACGTGAACCACGACTCCGCGAAGGTCGCGGCCGCCATGCAACGGTCCGGATACGCGAAGGACTCGAGCGGGATGTGGGCGAAGGGCGGCAAGGAGCTCACGCTGCACTGGATGGTGAACACCGGCAACGCTCGTCGCGAGGCGACGCAGCACGAGTTCATCCCACTGTTGGCGAAGGAGGGCTTCAAGGTCGTGCCCGACAACTCCGACTCCGACACGGTGTTCCAGAAGCGGACGCCGGCCGGTGACTACGACTTCGCGATGTTCATCAATGTCGCGAGTCCCGACCCGAGCGTCACGTCGATCACCGCCTGCAACCAGATCCCCAGCGCGGCGAACCAGAACGCCGGGCAGAACGACTACTGGTACTGCAACAAGCAAGTCGACCAGCTGAATGCACAAGCCGACGGCGACCTCAACCCGACGACGCGGGCCGACGAGGTTCACCAGATCGACAAGATCCTTCGCCAGGACTACTACAACCTGCCGCTCTATGTGTTCCCGGCGATGACGAGCTGGCGACCGGA
>DASQHW010000250.1:0-7994 GCA_035631895.1 Acidimicrobiia bacterium
CTGAAGAACGCGCTCGGTTCGGGCTACACCGAGCCCGGTGCACCCGGCCCGCTTGCGACGTACTTCCGTCAGTGGGTGACCCTGTGCTCGGTATCGGGGAACGCCGGCGACGAGTACTTCATCCAGGTGTCGACGGACAGCACGAGTCAAGGTCACAATCGGTTTGCGTTGCGCGGCGTGAACGCAGACGGATCCTCGGCTCCGGTCAACGTGGCCGGGAACGCGTACATGGGCATGTACGCGAACGTCGGTGCCAGCGTGACGACGTTCTATCTCACGCGCGTTCCGACCGCGGCGGCCGGGCACACCCTGGTGCTGAACTTTTTCGACATCGGTGACGCAAGCTCCGAGGGCACGCTCGCGATCGTGCCTCCGTCCGACAGCAACGTGGGATCGAACTTCTCCGGCTGTAACTGGACGGGGAACTCGAGCTCGGGTGCGCTCGGATACGCGGTCAATACCCAGGCCGCGCCGTGGGGGCCGCTCAATCCGATCACCAACTGCACCGTCACCGGCGTGAACCACCCCGGCACCACATGGAACGGGCAGTGGAGCACGGTCACCGTTCCGATCCCCGGCAACTACACGTGCAACGACTCCGACCCGAAGGGCTGTTGGGTCAAGATCAACTACCAGTTCGCAGGTGGCGTGCAGGACACGACATCGTGGAACGCATACCTGCTCGGCGACCCCGTCCGGCTCATCAAGTAACGAACGGGCGAGTACGGTCACGCCGTGCGGCTGCCGGCGGTGACCACGAGAGAGTGCGCGCCCGACGCGGGCGACGCCATCGAATCGATCCGCCCGCCGGCGCCTCGCGATCCGCCTGCCGTGTTGCTGCTCGCGGCGTTCACGGTCATCGCGGTCGCGCTCACCTTTCCGGACCTCACGCGCTTCCGGACGTTCATTCCGGGCGACTCGGGCGACGGGTTGCTGACCCTGTGGATCATCCGGTCCGTCGAGACGAGCATTCCGCACGGGTGGAACGCACTTTGGAATGCGCCGATCTTCTACCCCGCGCAGAACACGCTCGCGTACAGCGACACCATGTTGCCGGTCGCGATCGTGCACTGGCCGTTGCGACTCGTGCTCGGCGACGTCGCGGCCCTGAACGTCATCTCGCTGAGTGCCTGGACACTGTCGGCGTGGTCGACCTACCGCCTGGCGCGACGCTTCGTGGCGCACTGGGGCGCAGCATTCGTCGCCGCGCTGGCCTACACGTACGCGGTCACTCGGCTGGTGCATCAACTTCACCTGCAGCTCGTCATCGGTGGCGCGCTCGTGCCGCTCGTGCTGTTGCTCTTGCTGCGATTGCTGGACACGCCCACCTACCGGCGAGGCATCGAGCTGGGCCTCGCGTTTGCGGCCCTGACGCTGACCGCGAGCTACTACGGCGCCATGATGGGGATCGTCGTGGCGATCGTGTGCGCGGGTTGGCTGCTCACGGTCCCGCGCCGCGAGCGCAGGCGGTCGCTCGCATCGCTCGCGGCTGCCGCGGGCGTCGTCGCGGTGCTCGTCCTGCCGATCGGCGTGCAATACGTGCGGCTTCAGCAGCACTCGGAGTTCAGGCGGGGCTTTGATCCGACGGCGGCAGCACACCTCGATGACTTCCTCGCGGCCGGCCCGACGAGCTATGTGCTCGGACACGTGCCGCAGGTTGCGCCGCGCTCACACACGGCCCGGAGGACGGTCGAAAACCGCCTGTTCCCGGGGATGATTGCGCTCGGCTTCGGCGTCATCGGCGCACTCGTGCTCACCCGGGAAGCGCGGCGCAAGGGGCTGCGCGGCCGCACGCGCACGCTGATGCTCGTCTCGGTCGCCGGCGCCACCTGCCTCGTGCTGTCGTTCGGCGACTGGTTCCGGTTCCACGGTCATCGCGTGTTCCTGCCCTTCGTCGTGTTCCGCCACCTCGTGCCCGGCTTCGCAGGCATCCGTGCGGTGTCGCGCCTCGCCCTCGCGGCCGAGCTCGCGCTGGTGTTGTGCGCCGCCGTCGGGGTCGACGTTCTCCTTGCGCGGTTGCGCGGGCGGACGGGTGTGCTCGTTGCAGTGGCGCTCGCCGGTGTGGTGTGTGCCGAAGCGGCGCTGGGCCTCTACTTCGTACGGGTGCCGACATCGCGCGACGACGGTGGCGTCGATGTTGCCTTGCGCGCGCGGGCGCACGGTGTCGTGATGGAGTTGCCGATCTCGGGGATCGCGCGCGGCGTGCTGTGGCCCTATGTCGAGGCGCCTCGCCAACTTCTCGCAGTCCGCGACGGAGATCCGCGCGTCAACGGATACTCGGGTTTCGAGCCCAAAGGGTTCGACGACGAGGCAGCGAAGCTCAACGCGTTCCCCGAACCCGTCGCGCTGGCGGAAGCGCGCCGCCTCGACGCGCGGTACGTGGTGCTCCGCACCAGCCTGGTCGGGACGCTCACCCCCGGCGGCCTCACGTCGACGTTGGACGCGGACCGCGCCGGTCGCTACAGCGAGGCCACCGCGCGATCGCTGATCGCGCGCCTTGCGCCGGGCGCCGCGACAGCCGTCGTCCGTCTTCGAGGCGCATACCTCGTCGAGCTCGCCAAATAGTGGCAAAATAGCATAAAGGCTGTATTTCGCCCTGATACGGCTGTACCCTCACAATATGGCGGTGGGGATGCTGGGCTCGTTGCCCACATGGCTTGATCTCTCATTTGTACGCGTGGCGTCCGGAGTGCTGACGGTCGCATCGGTCATCCTTGTCGTGGTGGTCATCTGCACCATCCGTTCGGTCGGCACTCGCCTGGTCATCGTCGTGATGCTGGGTGCGGCCGTCTTCGGGTTGGTGCACTACCGCGACCAGCTCGACCACTGCGACAAGCAGGGCTGCCCATGCAAGTTCCTCGGTGACGACCTCAAGGGTGGCGGCTGCGCACAGTCCCGTTGAACGGCCGATCCACCGGCCTTTCGCGGACGGCGCGCCGGCGGTCGCGGGGGTCCTGAGGGGGTCCGCGCGCGCCGTACGCTGAAGGCGGATGTTCAGTGACGGTTCGATTCACCAGCTCCCCGACATCGATCCGCAAGAGACCTCCGAGTGGCTCGAGTCACTCGACAGCGTCATCGACGTCAAGGGCAAGGCGCGGGCGCACTACCTCCTCGCGCGTCTGATGGAGCGTGCCCGCGACAAGGGCGCGTCGGTGCCCGTGATGGTGACCACCGACTACATCAACACGATCCCGCCGGAGCAGGAACCATGGTTCCCGGGGAACGAGTTCCTCGAACGCCGCATCCGCGCGTTCGTGCGCTGGAACGCCGTGGCGATGGTCGACCGCGCAAACCATCGCTTCGACGGCGTCGGCGGCCACCTCTCGACGTACGCATCGGCCGCGTCGCTGTATGAGGTCGGGTTCAACCACTTCTTCCGCGGCAAGGGTGACGGTGGCTTCGGTGATCAGGTGTTCATCCAGGGACACGCGGCGCCGGGCATGTACGCGCGTGCGTTTCTCGAGGGACGGCTGACCGAGGAGCAGCTCGACCACTTCCGGCGGGAGACGACCGGCGAAGGTCTGCCGTCCTACCCGCACCCGCGCCGGCTCCCGACGTTCTGGGAGTTCCCAACCGTGTCGATGGGCCTCGGGCCGCTGAACGCGGTGTACCAGGCGCGTTTCAACCGCTACCTGTACAACCGCGAGCTGGTCGACACGTCGAGGTCGCGTGTCTGGTGTTTCGTCGGCGACGGCGAGCTCGACGAGCCCGAGGCAACCGCCGCGCTGCATCTCGCCTCGCGCGAACGGCTCGACAACCTGATCTTTGTCGTGAACTGCAACCTGCAGCGGCTCGACGGTCCCGTACGCGGCGACGGCAAAGTGATCCAGGAGCTCGAGTCGACGTTCCGCGGCATGGGCTGGAACGTGATCAAGGTGGTGTGGGGGCGCGAGTGGGACGATCTCCTCGCCCGTGACGTCGACGGCGTGCTCGTCAACAAGATGAACACGACGGTCGACGGCGAGTTCCAGAAGTACGCGGTGGAATCGGGCGCTTATATACGTGAGCACTTCTTCGGCCCCGACCCGCGCCTGCGAAAGATGGTCGAGCATCTGACCGACGAACAGCTGCAGCGGCTGCCTCGTGGTGGCCACGACTATCGCAAGGTCTACGCGGCGTACAAGACCGCGGTGGAGCACGACGGCACACCCACCGTCATCCTCGCCAAGACGATCAAGGGCTGGACGCTCGGCACCGAGTTCGAGGCCCGAAACGCGACGCACCAGATCAAGAAGATGACGGCCGACCAGCTCAAGAAGCTGCGTGACAGGCTGTACATGGAGATTCCCGACTCGGCACTCGAAGCGGGAATGGCGCCGTACTTCCATCCCGGTCTCGACTCACCCGAGTACGAGTACATGATGGAGCGGCGCCGGGCGCTCGACGGTTATCTCCCGGATCGCGTCGAGCGCTCGAAGGTCGTGCTCGCGCCACGCGAAGGCATCATCGATCAACTCGCCGCCGGCACGGGAGACAAGGTGCAGGCGTCGACCACGACGGCCTTCACCCGCTTGCTCCGTGCGCTGTTGAAAGACCCTGACGTCGGTGCGCGGATCGTGCCGATCATTCCCGACGAAGCGCGCACGTTCGGTATGGACGCCTTGTTCTCGGAGTTCAAGATCTACGCGCCGTTCGGCCAGAAGTACGAGCCGGTCGACGCCGGGCTGATGCTGTCGTACCGCGAGGACATGAAGGGCCAGATCCTCGAGGAGGGAATCACCGAAGCGGGCTCGATGTCGACGTTCACGGCGGCGGGGACGTCGTACGCGACGTGGGGCCAACCGATGATCCCGTTCTTCATCTTCTACTCGATGTTCGGTTTCCAGCGTGTCGGCGATCTCATCTGGTCGTTCGGCGATCAGCGTGGCCGTGGGTTCCTGCTCGGCGCGACTGCCGGCCGCACGACGCTGACGGGGGAGGGGCTGCAACACTGCGACGGTCAATCGCAGATGTACGCGCTCGCGTATCCCAACTGTCGTGCGTACGATCCCGCGTTCGCATACGAGGTCGGTGTGCTCGTACGCGACGGCATCCGTCGCATGTACGGCGCACAACCGGAGGACTGCTACTACTACCTGACGCTCTACAACGAGAACTACGTGCAGCCCCCGATGCCGGAAGGCGTCGAGGAAGGCATCGTACGTGGGATGTACCTCTTGCGACCCGCCGAGGGCGAGCACGCGCACCGCGCACAGATTTTGGCGAGCGGCCCGATGGTGCTCCAGGCGCTGGAAGCGCAGAAGCTTCTCGCCGAGCAGCACGATGTCGGGGCGGACGTCTGGAGCGTCCCCGGTTGGAAGCAGTTGCGAGACGACGCCCTCGACTGCGAGCGCTGGAACCGCTTGCATCCCGGAGAACCCCCGCGCACGCCCTATGTCACCGAGCAACTCGCGGACACGGCGGGGCCGATCGTCGCCGTGACGGACTGGGTGCGCGCCCTGCCGGACTCCATCGCCCGGTTCGTGCCCCACCCGTACGTCGTGCTCGGGACCGACGGCTACGGGTTCTCGGACATCCGGCCCGCCTTACGCCGCCATTTCGAGGTCGACGGTGCCCACATCGCGATCGCGGTGCTCGACGGCCTCGCCCAGACGGGCGACCTCAAGGCCGAGACCGTGATCGACGCGATCGAGCGGAATGCCATCGACCCGGAGGCCGCCGACCCCCGCCTCGCCTGACCCGGGGCGTCAGCGCTCGTTCAGGTGGTGGTCCGGGTCCCAGTCCTCTTCTTCGTCCTCGAACTCGTCCTCGAACTCGTCGTCATCGTCGGAGCTCTCGTCGTCACCTACGTCCGCGAGGGTGCCCGAGCCTTCCCGGAACAGCCCGTCGTCGTACCCCTGCTTGAGCTTTCGCGCTTCACGGAAGCGGCGCGCTCGTCCTTTTCTGGGCACGTCGTCACCTGCCTCGAAGTCGTGACCGCCATTATGCCGTGTCCGGCCCGACCGGGCGTGGCCGAACGCGAAATGGCTGGTGGCCAAAGCGGTCGAGGTGGACGATGTTGCCGACAGGCGGGATCGGGTAGGGCGCGGCGCCACCCCGCGGCCATCCGAGCGCGACGACGGCGACGGGGCTGACCCGGCGCGGGAGCCCGAGCGTGCGCCGGGCCTCCCACGCGGACCACAGCGGCAGCGTGGTCGCGGAGGCGCCGAGGCCGTGCGCGCCGGCGGCCAGCAGGAGGTTCTGGACGGCGGGCAGGACCGACGCGTAGAAGGCGGCCGCGATGGCGGCAGGGAAGAGGGGGCGGCGGCCGTACACGCACGCGACGACGAGCACCGGCACGTCTTCGAAATGGTCCGACTCCCATTGGCGCGCTTCGAGGACGGCGTCGTCGTGGCTGCGCGTCCGCAGGATGCGCTTGTAGACCGACCAGCCCTGACGATACGTACGCGCGAGCTGGTGTCTGACATCCGGGTCGCGCACGACGACGAACTCGCAGCGCCTGCGCCGATCCGCCGTCGCGTGGCGGGCGAGCTCGAGCAACGACAACACGGTCGCGTCGTCGATGGGATCACTCCGCAGCCTTCGGCCCGCGGCCTGCGCCCGCATGAGCGACGAAAGATCGTCGAACGTCGTCACGCGGTTGCGACGCGGTTGGAGGCCGTGCCGCTCGCGAGCTTCCGCCAGAGTGCCGGGTAGCTCCGGTACTCGAGGGCGTCGGTGACATACCCGGCGCGGACGAGCTCGGTGTGCAACTTCGGGAGGTTCGCCATCGGTACGCCGGCGTCGACGTGGTGGGCGAGGTGCCAGCCGATGTGGTACGGCACGATGAAGAAGCGCGCGATCGGCAGTTGCCGGACCGAGTGCGTCGTGAGCCGCCGATCCTTCGACCGCTGCATCCCGCCGTGCTCGGCAATCGAACGGAGACGGTTGATCACGCGCCACACGGTGAGATACGGCGCGAGCCACAACAGGAAGTACACGAAGGGGTGACCGAGTGCGATGCCGATGGCGATGAGCACGAGTTGCGTGCCGACGATGGCTCGCGCCTGGAACCGGATGGACGTGTCGTCTGCGCGCACGGCCCGCAGCAGGCCTTTGAAGAGTTTCCAACCCGTCCGGCCGGTCGCGTCGCGGACCAGCTTGCGGCGCAACGACTGTCTGCTGATCGGGTAGCCGCGATACAGCGGAATGTCGGGCTCGTCGGGACCGAATTCGTCGCGGTGATGCGCCATGTGACCCCGGCGATACGCGTCGATCGGCGTGAAGGAGGGAAAGCCGAGCAGCCAGCGTCCGACGAAGTCGTTGAGCTTGCGATTGCGGAACAACAAGCGGTGCGCGGACTCGTGCATCAGCGCCGCGAACTGGGCGTGCGCACGGCCCATCAGCAGGAACGCGGCTGCCCAGACCAACCAGTTGTCGAGCCACACTGCCACCACGACGATGCCGATCGTCTGGACGTACAGCGCAGCCACCGCTGCGGCATTGCGGCCGTTGGGGATCCGGCGAAGCTGCTCCCGCCATGCAGGCGTCGGCCGTCCCGTGGCGTTGATCCGGTCAGTGGGAAGGAAGTCTGCGAGCGCGCTGGGGTCCGGGAGCATCGTCGCGGTCACCGGATGATCCTATTACACTTCTGTGACGGATGTCGAAGGATCGTAAGGTACCGAATCTCGAGCGGCCGCTGGGCGCCCGCTCACTGATCGCGAGCCTGTTGCTGCGCTCCGAACCCGGGATGCGTGCCGGGCGCCTCGTCCAGTGGTGCGGCCTGTTCGGCGTGTCCGACGGCACGGCGCGCGTCGCGCTGAGCCGCATGGTGGACCGCGGCGAGTTGACGTCATCCGCCGGGATGTACCGGCTCGCCGGTCGCGTCCGTGGCCGCCGGCCCGCACAGGACTGGAGCCTCGACCCGCGACTGCGCAGCTGGAATGGCGAGTGGAGGCTGGCGGCCGTCACGAGGACCACCCGTGACGCGACGGAACGAGGCGCGTTGCGCGACGCGATGCGGCGGTTGCGCATGGCGGAGCTCCGCGAAGGGGTGTGGACGCGACCCGACAACG